>DYMC01000251.1 GCA_020721745.1 Lentisphaera sp.
CAGCACAACGGCAAAAAGAAAAAGCAACCCGGATTCGGTTGATTTTTTGTTTTTTCCCGCTGCCTTCCCTCTCAACTAACGGGAATTACGCCCCGTCAAAAAGTACACCGCAAATCACGCTTAACTTAGCGCCATTCGGGTCTGCCACCGTCATTTCGGACGTTCCCCTTAGCGTGGCTGGTTTATATTTTACATGATTCTTCATTGTCGGCTCTTGTTTCCTGTAGAATTTCTTCTATAAAGAATCTGGATTTGGGGGCTATCCTCTCCTCCGGGACATATTTGAGAAGCAGCCTTTCGACCTGCTTGAATTCGGTTATGTGCAGATGTCTCAGGAGAATCTTCACGTCTTCCGCATCTTGTGTATCGGCTCTCGCCGCACAGACCTTCATGGCCAATATGTATTCGGCTGTTGGGGTCCACACCCTGACGTTTGACAACTCGAGGATGCTTGTTCTTTCGGGTTATGCGTAAACAAATCCCTTGACGGCATCGTTGAGCCATCCTTCCGGAAGTCCGCGTTTCCTTCCGACCTTTTCAACGGCATTTCTGACCATCTCGCATGGAGAGAAAACGGCATAGACATCCTTTGTGGAACGCCTCTCGTCAAAGGCAAGCGCCATGGCCGCCCCTCCGAACACGAGTGCTTCGCCAATCGTCCCGGATCGTTTGAGGTGTTCGTTCAAGCACTTGAAGTTTTCAAGTATTTCCTTGCGCGTCATGTTGAGATTCTCCTGCCCATCTTTTTGCCGCCTTCAAGACCAAAAACTATGCTATAGCGGCTATGACGGCCATATACAAGAGATTCTTGCCGTCGAAGCCGGGCTTGCCGGATATCTCCCATGTCACCGGATCCCATTCGGCCTCGACGCGGGTCTACTGCTCGTCGGGGAGCTTCTGGAAGAAAATGATCCCGGTCTGGGAGTCCATGGGCATGGCGTATTTCGGGTCCAGAGGGCTCCGTTCAGAATCCATATCGCTCCACGGCGGGGATTCAAATGGTGTCTGGGATTGGTACTGGATGCCTTCGTGAAAAATCGGCTTGACATATGCTCATCGTGGTCTATTGTTATCCATCAAAAAGGCAGAGAGCCCCAAGACACAAAAAAAGGGAGAATGAAGATGAAGAAAATGGCATTTCTCACAGTGTGCGCGATTGCGGTCATCGCAGTCGCAGGTTGCGCAAGCGTGCAGACGGCAACGGTTCTGAACGAACAGAAGATCGCTGATGCAGGCAACAACGTGGCCCACATCAATGGCGACAACTGGGGCGTTTATCTGCTCTGGATACCTATCCTGACCGGCGACACGGCGAAGCCGGGTTCGAT
Source organism: Lentisphaera sp. (assembly GCA_020721745.1). Lineage (GTDB taxonomy): Bacteria > Verrucomicrobiota > Lentisphaeria > Victivallales > GWF2-50-93 > DYMC01. The sequence continues at coordinate 1,329 of DYMC01000251.1, forward strand.
CGCAATTATGAAGGACACGGTCAATGTTCCTTCCGTGGTGGACATGGTCACTATGAAGAGCAAAGAGATGAAAGGGACGAAGACGGTGGACTTGGTCTCCTCCAGGTCGAGCCTTCCTGTGTTCTGGTTCATAATTCCGATAGTGAGCCTCAAGTTCGTTGAAGTTTCAGGTAACTCGGTCAACTAAAAACAAGAATGGCCTGCCTTTTGAACCCCGCTTCGGCGGGGTTTTTTTTCGGGCAGCTCGGGTGCAATAATGAAGCGGACGTTCGCCCAGGCTTCATCATTCCAGTATTCCCAGCTTTCAAAACTGCGGAACAGAGCATATATCAGGAGTTTGTAGAAACATCGGTTCCGGAAAATCCGGACAGCCACCTCGTGGACGGATGGCCGGGGCTGCAAAGCGGGATGGACGACAGGTGAAAAGACAAGAATGCATAATCATCGCCAGGGACGGGAAATCCTCCGTTCGTGCGTTGAGCGCGAAAAGGAAGTCCGACAAGTAGATGCCCGTCATCAGGAAGGCATCTTCGCAGGGCTCCTGGGATGATCTGCCCGCCAGGCTCATGCGTTCATACACCGAGATGAATCCTTCGGCAGAGCAGGCAATAGCCGTTTCGGCGAACCTAGCCCAAATTTCGCACTCTAAAAAACAACCTTGTTGATTATCAGCAACTTACGCAAATTAGGCACTACATTTTTTTCATTTTTTCAAATTTGATCACGGGCGGACTCCTGTTTTGCACGCCGAGCTTCTGATATGTCATCGGAGTCTCCTTTTCCGCAAAAGATGCGCCGCCGGCGCTGGATTTCAAGGGCAAAAGAAAAAATTATTTAATTTTTAGGCACTACAAATCGCTTTCGGGAAAAGGTTTTGTTGATTATCAACGACTTACAACTTGAAAACTGATGGAATTTGGGCTAAAGCC
>DYMC01000039.1 GCA_020721745.1 Lentisphaera sp.
GTATTCACAAAGTCGGGGAAGCGCTTCCTCCTGGAAATTTCCAAGAAAAACAGAATCCTGTTGACAGCGCTCAAAATATCACTGCCTTCATAGATACCATTATTTTTTTAGTTTGGGACCGCAAGGTCTCGAGAATGACGGGGTTCAGTGAATATTTACATCGGGATAGCTGTTTTTCAATCAGAATCCGCGCAATCTTATTTTCGCCGCTTCACCATACATCTCTGCGTAGAAGAGTCTTGCGGAGTAGTTGTTCGGGTCTGCGTATATCGCCGCTTTCGCGAGGCGTCTGGCCATGTCGAAGTTGCCTTTTTTAAGGAATTCCCTGCCGTCCAGCGCCCATCGGGCGGAATTCACGGAGTTGTCGTCAGTTATCACCTTGAAAACCCTGTATCTTCTCTCCAGCGCCTTGAACTGCTCCGGTGTAGCGATCTCATGGAAGTATCTGAGTTTCTTGACCGAGGATGCCTCATACATTAGCTTGGCCGGACAGTTGGGGTTCAACGATGTTGCGTTGGCAAAATATCTCATGTTGTAGATGTGCATAGGGCCGGCGAGCCCTTTGTCGTAGACGTAGTAGTCCACTGAATGCGCCTGGCAGAACTTCATCAGGTCGCGCTCCGTTCCATGGTATAGCAGCTTTGTGTATTTCTCGAAGGTCTTTCTGGTGATTCCGAGCTCGAACTTTGGCTGCACGACCACCCCGGCCCTGCAATATGCCAGAAGCATCGGCGAAATATCCATGTTCGCCAGGAATATCTTGTCGGACACGCCTTCCGAGCGGCACCATGCGATCAGATTCGACACCTCCCCGTAGAAACAGTCCTGGTAGCTTCTGACCTGCCTGGCCGTTGCGAGTGACTCCGCGAGAAAGGCGAGCGAAATGAGTGTCCAGATGGCGAATCCGGCGCAATTGGCCGCGAATCCGCCCATCATGCTCTTTGCAGCCCGGCGGAGGACAAAAATCATCTGAGGCAGCAGTAGGCACATGAAGAGCGCCAGAAAGACATGGTATCTGACAATGTAGAAGAAGGAGACGAGGTAGAAGACGAGGAGGGCGGAGTTCAGGAGCAGCCAGCCGGCGCGGAATCGCAGGGATGCGCGGAAACGTTCCGAGCATGCCGCGAATGCCGCCGCGAAAATCGCAAGTGCCGGAAGAAGATAAAGGGCGGCAGGGAAGTATGATTTAAGTATCCGTCTGTCCGCCGAATGCATCGCCGGAGTCCAGAGGACGCGCGCATCGAAGCTGAGTAGCGCCGGATTTGCCGGTTTGACGTTCCCGAACTTGAGCTTCGCCTTCATCAGCTCGGAGAAGTGCGAATACCTCTCGGTGTATCCGCTGGCTCGTCCGGCGAACGACGACGCGGTGAATAGGCAGAGCGCGATTCCTGCGATTTTCGCAAGACGCCCCCATCCGAAGATCCTGCGCGGGAATATGCGTTGGGAGAGGAGGACTGTCGGGAGGAGGAATATCACAAGAGGCGAGCATATGAGCAGATGCTCCCTGTGGTATGGCACCAGGGCGGAGGCGAGGAGAACGGAGGCCGCCAGCCCCAGCCAGAGGCGTCCGCGCGCACGGCCTGTCCCGCCTCCGGCGAGCAGCCGCCCGATCTCCAGCGCCGAGACGACGGAGAACACGACCTGCGTCATGTCCCATGTCGCGATGGATGCGAAGGCGCATACGCAGAAGGCTGCGAATTTCGCGTTCGACATCCTCCTCATGGACGACATTGCGAGAGCGTATGTTGCCATCAGGAAGGGCAGGGCGAAGGCGCCGCCGACAATGTCCTGTCCGGTGTAACGGGCTATTGCCCCTGGCGAGACGCAGTGCAGCAGTGCTCCGGCGACGGCGAGGGATGCCGGCACCCCCATGGCACGCAGTGCGATGAAGAGCAATCCGGTTGCCAGGGATGCCCATGCCCTGAGCTGGAATCTCGCCCAGGAGCTGAAAAGGGGATCGTCCTCATGGAGCTTGTCTTTTTCGGAGAATCTGGGGTTGCCGGTCAGGAGTTTCTTCAGCCTGTATCCGTATCCGAGGAAATACTCGTTGCCGACGTTGAACTGCCTGTCCACGTCCAGCTTCTCGAGTCCGCAGAGCCTCATGTCCGGTCCGAGGAAGTCGAGTTCTCCGGACGCGATGCGCCATGCGTAGTTGAAGGCCATGGCGCTTTCGATGGTGAACGGGACGAAGGGACGCGTGGCGGATTGTCCAGAAGTCAGAGCCGAGACTCTTTGTGCCTCCCTCTCGTATACCAGGGTTCTGACCCCGAATGACAGAAGCCATAGGGCGACGAAGAAGACCACGTCGAGACGGTTTTTCTTTGTGAAGCCGAATTTCATGAGTGCTGTTTCCTGATGTGGGAGGACTGTATCCCCAGCGACTCCCTGTATTTCGCGACGGTGCGGCGCGCGATGTCGAGCCCCTGTTTGCGGAGCTCCTCCGAAATCGCCTGGTCCGAGAGCGGGTTCCCGGGGTCCTCGTCGGCTATCATGTCCCTTATCTTTTCCATCACGCTGCGGCTGGACATCTCTTCGCCGCTGGCGGACTGGTATCCGCTGGAGAAGAAGAACTTGAACTCGTATAGTCCCTCGGGGGTCTGCATGTATTTTCCGGCGATGGCGCGGCTGACGGTGGTCTCGTGGAGGCCGAGCTTGTCGGCGACCGCCTGCATCGTGAGCGGTTTGAGCCGCTCGACCCCGCCCTTGAAGAACTCGAACTGCTCGTCCACTATGACCTCCGCTATCCGCTTGATTGTGCTTTCCCTCTGGCCCAGGCATCTCATGACGTTCTTCGCCTTGAGGAGCTTGTCCTTTATCCACGCCTTGGTCTCCTGAGGCACGGCCGGGTCGTCGAGCATTCTCATATACCTGCGCGAGATGCGGAGTCTAGGCAGCATCTCCTTGTTTGTGCCGACCACGAAGGAGTCCCCCTTCTTCTCCACGAAGACCTCTGGGCTGACGTAGACCGGGTTGTCCGCCGAGAGTTCCTTGGCTGGCTCCGGGTTCAGTTTTCTAACTTCCGCTATCAGGTTGTTTAGCTCCTCCATGCTTATCTTCATCTTCTTTGCAATGAGGGGACGTCGGTTGTGGGCGAGATCGTCGAGATGGTGCCTGACCAGCGCGGCCTCCTTGGACTTGGATTTCCCCATCGCCTTGAGCTGGAGCAGGAAGCATTCCCGCATGTCTCTGGCGCATATGCCGGGAGGGTCGAAGTTGTCCTGGATGAATCCAATTACTTCCTCGATCTCATCCATGCCCACCTGTTCCCTCGTTGCGAGATCGGCCGGATGGCTGCACAGGAAGCCGCGTTCGTCTATGCTGCCGACGATAGTCTCGGCTATCCTCATCTTCGCCGGCGGCAGCGAGGATAGATGCAGTTGCTCCATGAGCTGCTCCTGGAGAGAGGGCTTGCTGGTTATCGAATCCATCAGGTGCTGTCTCTTCTCCTCGTAGTCGGGGTTGCCGGAGAAATTCGGCGAAGATTGATCCCCATACAGGCCGGAGTCGAGAAACTCGGCCAGCTCGCCGCCGGAATCGTCCAGACCATCGTCTCCCCCGCTTTCATCCGTGTGCGGAGAGAAGTAGTTCTTCTCGAAGAGATCCGCATCGGGGATTGCACTGTCTTCGGAAGACTGGGCGGGAGGCGGTTCCGGGGTGTCCGGCTCGTCGTCCTCCCTCGGCTCGTCGGAGCCGGCAGGCTTGTCCTCGCCGTCGCCTTCGGATGGATCAAGCTCCTCCAAAAGAGGATTTTCCTCCATCTCCTTGTCCACCTTCGCCTGCAGTTCGGCGGCCTGCGCCATCAGATATTCCAGCGACTGTATCTGCTGGGGAGCGATTATCTGCTCCTGTCTCTGCTCCTGGTTCTGGTATAGCGACTGGTCGGCCATTCGTTTTATCCCCAAAATTGCATTTCCGGATTGGAATATAACTCCGATTTTCTTGAAATCACGGCTTGAAAAATGCGATTTTGGAAATAAATCCTTTTCCCGGCTTAAAGGAGCGGCAAATGTCATGGAGGCAGGTCCGATGGGTGTAGGAATAAGCATACTTGGAAGCGGCAGCTCGGGAAACTCAATAGTCCTTCATTCAGGGAATGAAGCGCTGATGATAGATGCAGGCTTCTCCCGCGCGGAGACGCTGAGGCGCCTCTCCTGCCTGGGGATATCCCCGTCAATCGTCAAGGCGCTGGTTCTCAGCCATGAGCATGGCGACCACTGCAAGGGGGCGAGGGTTTTCGCCGACAGCCTGGATATGCAGGCCTTTGCCACGAGCCAGACGGCGAAGGAGCTCATGCGGAAGAATCTCCTCCCGGGCAGGATCAGCCTCTTCGAGGCCGGCTCCGACTTCGAGGCCGCGGGGTTCAGGGTCAGGACCTTCCAGGTGCCGCATGATGCCACTGAGACCGTGGGATTTGTCGTCTCGAGTGGCGAAGTGAGCATAGGGATAGCCACGGACCTGGGTTACGTGACCGCCCTCTGCGAGCAGCGCCTCAGGGGATGTTCCGCCATAATCATCGAGGCAAACCACGATGTCCGCATGCAGATGAACTCCGACAGGAACCCTAATCTCATAAGGAGAGTGCTTGGCAGGAACGGACATCTCAGCAACGATTCCGCGGCGGAGGCACTCGAGCGAATCCTCACCGAAAGAACCAAGGTTCTGATACTCGTCCATCTCAGCAGGGATTGCAACGATTACGAGATTGTGGAAAAAACGATGCGCCGCAAGCTGGCGGATATGAAGAGGGAAGATATATTACTCGAAATAGCCACGGACGCCCCGCTGCCTACCGTGCACATTTGACAAGCCCCCAACCGGATGTGAATAGATGAACGACAAGGAAGACCAGGACAAGAAGCCAGCAGGCGAAACCCCGGCCGCCTTCCATATCTCCGCCCCGGACCCGCTTCCGGAAGGGGATGTCCAGTGGAAGATAAAGACCAACAGGGTCCCCAGACCCGCGCCGCAGAAGGCCGACACGACCCAGGCGAAATCCGAAGAGCCGATCAGCTCCGAGACCATCTCTATAAAAAGAAGCGACCTCAAGGAGGAGAGCAAGCCGCGGATAGACATTGACAGGCGGAAGCTGAAGATAGTCTGCTACCATTGCGGACAGAAGCTGGACCTCACCGACATGGAGCCGTTCAGCGAGGTCGAATGTCCGGCCTGCAACGTCAAAATCATAGTCCCAAAATGGTTCGAGAACTATCTCCTCGAGGAGCCCGGCGGGGAGGGCGGGATGGCCACGGTATTCAGAGCGCTCGACCTCACCCTCGACAGGGAGGTTGCAATCAAGATACTGAACCCCTCCTTCGCGTCCGAGACCGACAGGAGCCAGCTCTTCCTGCACGAGGCGAGGACGGCCGCCACCATCAACCACTACGCGGTCATCCCGGTCTACACCTGCGGCATCTCCGACGAAAAGCCATTCATCGTCATGCAATACATGGATGGAGGCGCCCTGGACAGCAAGCTCGAAAAGGCCAACGGCAGACTGCCGGTGGGCCAGGTCGTAAAGTGGTTCAAGGATATCGCCGATGGACTCGACAACGCCAGACGCCACGGGATCATCCACCACGATGTGAAGCCTGCAAACATCCTCCTGGACAAGGACGGGAACGCGAAGATAGGCGACTTCGGGATAGCCCAGATCCTCCACGACTGGCGCTCCGAGAATATCACGAAGATCACCAAGACGTGGGCAAGCCCCAACTACGTCAGCCCCGAGAAGGTCATGACCGGGCAGGAGGACCACTTCGGGGACATCTACAGCCTGGGCGTCTCGATGTTCCAGATGCTCACGGGACAGCTTCCCTTCGACGATCCCGACATGAGAACGCTGATACGCATGAGGCTGGAGAAGGATCCGCCGAATCCGAAGGAGATCCGGATGGAAATCCCGCTGAAGATATCCCAGCTCATAATTTCGATGATGAACAGAAGCCCGGACAAGCGCCCCACATACAGGGAGATAGTCAACGAGATAGACAAGCACCTCAAGCTCAACGAGAGCGTGAAGAAGACCCCGGAGAAAGCCGATGCGAAGCCGAAGAAACCGGCCATCAGGAGAAAGAAGACGGGAGGAGGCATGCCCAGATTCTCCAACAGGTTCAAGAAGGAGAAATGGTCCCCGCTCAATCTCGTCGTTCATGCCACCATCTCCATCTTCATGATAGGAGGCGCGATCTTCCTGTGGAAGGGCGGATATCTCGAGGAAATCTTCGGCAGAAGAGGTGCGCTCGCGAAAACCATGCCGCAGGACATGCTCCCGGAGGCCACCGCCCAGTTCAGGTCGGGCAATCCGGCAAAAGCCTCCGAAATCGCCAGGGAGGCGGCCGAAAGCGCCGGAGCCGACAAGAAACTGCTGAAGCAGGCAATAGTGCAGGCCGCGGTCGGAATCTATCTGCAGAACCTGCCGGACGCGAAGATCGAATGCCTTTCATTCGCGGAGAAGCTCTCGAACTATGGAGTGGACGAGGACGACCCGGCCATGCTCCTGATCCGTTTCATGTCCAACGGGGAGACTTACACGAGCAGTCTCAAGGAAGCTTTTCCCGGCGACGACTACTACAGGGCTCTGGCAAGCTACTGTCTATATGTCAAATCCATATACGACGGAGGGAAGGACCTCGAGAGAGTCTCCTTCTCCAGAAGATGTCTTGCCGCAGGGGAGAAGGTGCCTCTGGAGTTCTGGGGCAACGCCTGGTTCGACAGAGTCCACATTTGGAAGGAATGGATGGAGTTCGGAAGGGGGGATGTCGCCAGCCTCGAACCTCTCATCGCCGCCAATAAATACGAACTGACAAGCCAGGGGGCCAAAAAGCCCGATTTGAAGACTGCGGAGAAACCGGAAACTGTCGCCATGATCCCCCCAAAGCAGGAGAAGTCCGAACTCGACACGAAACCGTCGGACGAGAAAACAGTCGCCGATGTGGATCTCTCTCTCCTGACTGCCAAATGGCTCGAGGACGACAGGGCATCCTTCGCATCGGGGAGGCCAAGGCCATCGGACTACAATTTCACTGCTTCGCAGATGGACGGCTATCTGGCTGGGGTGCAGGAGTCGCGCAGGGAAAACGAAAGAACGCGTTTGAATCAGGTCTCCGGGATGAAGCACTATCTCTGCCAGCTCCTCTCAAGATCGGCATACAACAAACCGGTGAAGACAATTAACGGCAAGACCTTCACCGGCCAGATGATGGCGAACCCGAACTACATCTCGATAAAGACTGGCAAGGGATTCCAGAGGCTGGACTGGAATCAGCTCCCTCCAGCCGAGATGACCAGGATAATCTCCCATTTCGCGGAGGCGAGGATGAAGGTCTCGGGTGCCGCCGGAACCTCCGCCGAGACCAGAAGGAAAGAGGCCGCCCAGGACTACTTGCGCCTGGCCATCCTTTGCGACTGGTATGGAGACTACCCCAGTGCCGTCGGATACGCCAGGAAAAGCATCTCCGTATATCCCGACAGCGAAAAAAGCGTCAAAAAATTCATGATGAAATGAAGACCCTCAACATATATGTCGCCAAGGAGTTCCTGGCCACCGCAGCGGTCTCGATTCTGGTTCTCACGTTCGGACTCACAGGGGTCCGGCTCATCAAAATAATCGAGGTGCTCACCAAGGGAGTCCCCTTCTCAGACGCGGCCAGCCTGCTCTTCTACGCGGTCCCGTTCCTGCTCACCCTCGCAATACCATGCAGCGTCCTGGTCGCAACCATGCTCACATTCGGAAAAATGTCCGCGAACAACGAGATAACCGCCATGCGCGCATGCGGAATATCCATACTCCAGATAACATCACCGGTCATCATCGTCGCGCTCGCAAGCTCCTGCATATGCCTCTATCTCCAGCTCGACGCCGGCCCGAAATACATGGGCGAGGCCAAGCGCATGATGAAGGAGGTCGGCGCACAGAACCCTCTCGCGCTCATCGAGCCAGGACTCCCCATCGAATACGAGAACATAAACATATTCATAGACAACAAGGACGAGAACAACAAGCTCCGTGGAATCCAGGTCTATGTGGCGAAGAGGGACAAGTCCAGCATCGAGCAGGATGTCTGCGCCCGCACCGGGGATATCTCCGTTGACGAGAAAGCCCAGACCATGAGGATAATACTCTATGACGCGATCATCAAGAGCTACGAGGACAAATCGAGCAAGAAGATAACCTCGTCCAAGTCCGTCGAGTTCACCATAGACTACGGGAGCAATCTCAACAGGGCCAAGATCGGGGAGAAGGCCAGATACCTCACGATGAGGGAGCTCTTCGCACGGGCTCTTCTCTTCAGAAGCAGGGGACAGGACACCACCGCCCTCGAACTGGAGCTCAACCAGCGCATCGCCCTCGGATTCTCGCCCATAGCATTCCTGCTGCTGGGACTCCCGCTCGCGGTGAGAACCTCGCGCAGGGAGACATCTGTCGGGCTCTTCCTTAGCGTAGGTCTCGCCGGAGCCTACTTCGTCTCCATAATGATATTCAATGCCTTTGGCAACCGCCCTGGAATCTACCCCCAGTATCTGCTCTGGATACCAAACATCCTCTATCAGGCCGGCGGTGTCTACTTCCTTTACAAACTAGTGAGAAGATAAATGCTCGACCAGCGCGACTATATGAGGGGAAGACGGGGCGGCCACCAGATAGGATGCTTGTTCGGCCCGGGGGCGGTGGGGACCATACTCTTGTTTACCATCTCGACCTTCGTCATGCAGAGCTTCAACCCGGGGATGATCTTCAACCTGAGCCTGGTCTCGCAGGGTGTCTTCGACGGGCAGATCTACAGGTGCTTCACATATATGCTGCTGCACGGCGGGATGGGGCACATATTCTTCAACATGTGGGGACTCTATCTCTTCGGAAACATGCTCGAACAGCGGATAGGAACACAAAGGTTCTACATGCTATACCTGATCAGCGGCCTGTCGGGCGCAGCCCTCTGGCTGATCTTCAACAGATATTCCGTCGCGCCATGCATCGGCGCCAGCGGGGCCGTGTTCGGGATAATGGTCGCCACGGCGCTGTTCTACCCGGACATGAGGATAATGCTCCTCTTCCCACCCATCCCGATGAAGATGAAGACATTCGCGTTCGCTTATGCGGCCATCGAAATCTTCCTCGAATTCGGCGGCGGAGATGGAAACATCGCGCACATCGTCCACCTCGGCGGATTCATCGGAGGATACGCATACATCAAAATCCTATACGGAAGCAATGTCTGGGGAATTGGCTCCATCTTCAAGAAAAAACCCAGGCACGCACTATATGACAGGGACCAATACATCCTCTTTTCCAACCCGGAAAAGGTCTCCCAGGAGGAGCTCGACCGCCTCCTCGACAAAATATCCGCCGACGGCATCAACAGCCTCTCCGACGACGAGATGGAAACCCTCCGCAGGGCAAGAGAGGAGATGAACAGACGCTAGCCCGTTTTTCGCGGGGAAAATGGGCTGGATTACGCCGAAGCAAAAATCCGAATATAGAAATCAGAAATGCCCAGAATGATTCCATCCGAATGCGCCCGGTCCACCGAGAGCAGGGCGGAAATCCTCCTCTTCGAGGCGATGAGAAAACAGCTTCCCGCGGAATGGACAGTGTTCCATTCCCTCGGCCTGCTCGACAAGGGCCGCGGGGGCAGGGTCCTCGACGCCGAGCTGGACTTCGCAGTCCTCCATCCCCGGCTCGGAATCCTGGTGGTCGAGGTCAAGGGCGGGATCATCGCATGCAAGGACGGAACGTGGACGCAGAACGGATGGAGGCTGGACAAGAGCCCGGCCAGACAGGCCGCGGACAACAAATATGCCCTGATGAGATACCTCAAGCGCTCCTCACATGACGGATTCGTCACCGCGAATTTCGCACATGCCGTATGCTTCCCGGATTGCTTCGACATGGAGACACCTCCGCCCGACTGCGAAGGAATTTGCATCACCGGCAGGGACATGCCGTATCTGGCCGAGGCGGTCGAGAAGATTCTCTCGGAGTTCCATGACAACAACCACCACATGACCGAATCCGACGCGGCGTTCATCCTGAAGAAACTTGCACCCGCCTTCGACTATGGCATCGCGCTCTCCGACAATGTCCATATCTCGGAGGCGAAGATCGTCCAGCTCACCGAGCAGCAGTGCGAAATGCTCAATTTCATATCCGGGCACAAGAGAGCGCTGATACGCGGCTGCGCAGGCTCCGGCAAGACGGTGCTCGCGCTGAAAAAAGCCCGCGAACTCGCCGCATCCGGCGCAAACGTCCTCCTTCTCGCCTATAACTCCCTCCTCTGCGATAAACTCAAATGCGCCTCCGCCGGAGAAGAGAGGATCAATGCAACAACATTCCACGACCTCTGCACGGCGCATCTTCAGGCGAACGGACTCGACCTGTCGCCAAGGCGGAACGACGACAAGGTGTGGACCGAGACCATACCGGCGGAATTCATGAACATGCTCGCAAAAGCCCCGCTTCACTTCGATGCGGTCATCGTGGACGAAGGGCAGGATTTCAGGCGTAGCTACTGGGATTCGGTGGCGAAGCTTGTCAGGGACGATGGCCACTTCTACATCTTCTACGACCCCGACCAGAACCTCTACAACGACCAGCTCGCCCTCCCGGAACTCGGCGTGCCGTTCGTGCTCGACAAGAACTGCCGGAACACGGCGGAGATTTTCAACGCCCTCAAGCCATATTGCTCCGGGAACGTCCGCATTTCGGACCTCGCCCCGGCCGGACTGCCGGTGAGGGAAGTCAGAAACTGCTCCGGCCCCGGACGCAGGGAGGCGCTGGCGGAAATACTCTCGTCTCTTTCGCAGGGAGGGCTCTTCGAAAGGCAGATAGTCGTCCTCGGCGGACATTCGATGTCAAAGACCTGCATCGGCTCCAACCCGCGGGTCGGCAAGTTCGAGATGGTCGAAAACGGCCCCCACGACATAGGCAGAATCCCCTACTTCACCTACATGAAATTCAAGGGATGCGAGGCCGATGCCGTAATACTCCTCGATGTCTCCGACGACGACCCGCGCTGGAACAAGGAGGGCCTCTGCACCGCCATCTCAAGGGCGAAGCACGTCCTCTGCATCGTTAGAAAGTGATCTCTATTCCGAGGTAAGCGCAAAACTCTTTTCTCTGGCATGCAAGTTGAGCATTCGCAAAATCCCGAGCCCATCGGGGCATCGCTTCGCTCGGCAAGGCGCGTCCGGAGTTTTGCAGGCGGCTTCAAGTACTTTGCGACATCCTGGCGCAAAGAAGAGGGAGGTGTTTGCACTGGGACAGCGCAAACTGCTTCACGGCGGCTCGGCAGGGCGGATCCAGATCGTGGCTCCTTGTCCTAGTTCCTAGCGAAAACTGGCGGGGAGGGAGGAATTGCCGTTCACTTCGTTCACTGCGTGCCGTTGGCACGCCCTTCGCTTCGCCGCTCGAACCCTCGGTAAGGTGTAACCCGTACGACGGTTTAGGAATTAAACAATAAAAAACCTCCTTCATAGATAAATACACTTATAAATATTAGCTCGAATAATGCCCTGAATGCACTGAAATGGGATACCAAATGGGATACCACTCATTTTGGGAAATTGCCATTTTTTCGCCCCGCCAAAAAGTATCCAGCTCGGCAACATAACTGGAATCATTTTGTTGTGATAGGCTGGCCATTGTTTTTCCAATCCTTTCGCTCTTTCAAGTTTTTGAGTGTAACAGTATATGGGTTGAGGTAATTGCAAAACTCCTTTCGCGGGCATGGCCCCGAGACCCTTTGGGCTCGGGATCTTACGACAAGCATGCCCCTCCACGCCGATTTTCGCGAAAAATCGGCGTAAAAATGGAGGCTTGCCCGCCTCTGGAGGGGACGCGCCCCGATGCCCTATCGGGGTCGGGATCACGAGACTTGCGCGTCCGGAGTTTTGCAATTGGCTCTCACTATTTTCAAGATGACCTAACGGTCTTCCAGCATCTGCCATTTACGGGGCAAAAACGATTTCGACGATTCTGATTTCACAACGCTCTGATGAACTCCGGGAAGGCGAGGATGCGTCTGCTATTTTCGTGGTTGAAAAGCAGATGCTCGAAATCCCTCTGTTTATGCTTCAAGTCAATGGACAGCAGCAGTTTTTCTGAGGATGCCTTTAACTCCTTGAGATTTCGAATTCCACAGCGCACTTCGAGGAATGAGTAGTCCGGTTTCGTCCTTGAAAACAGAAACATGACATCATAGAAGTCACGCCCCTTCGCTCTTGCAAGCATTGCGGCTATTTTCATGGAGCACAGCACAGCCTCCGGAGGCGATGGGAATGCGAAGAACATACCACATCCTTTCACATACTCCATTGTCGGAGCATATGTAGGCCCCTGATCCTGCGCTTCAACTTTAATCATGAACCTTTCTTCACGATGCGCGGAAAGCCCCAGATTGAAGAGCAGTCCAGGAAATCGAATGCTCCGACGAAAGGCCTTCAGCCGTCCACTGCCCTCCCTCCCGCCAATCTCCACATTGAACCCGTTATGTCTAAGAAATGCCACAATCTCATCGGACATTTCGATAAATTCGTTCTCGGAAAGATTTTTGCAGTCAAAATCCAAATCTTCCGAAAACCTGTCTATGCCCTTCAGAAGGCGTAGATTACTCCCTCCGATGAATGTAATCTTGCGCAGATGCTTCGTTGAAGAAAGATAGTCCAAGACGAGCAGTTGGACATATTCCTTCAGTATATGCCTTTGAAAGATGCCGCTTCCAGACATGGCTTCAGGGTAGAAGCTTCTGATTTGCTGCAAAGACATCATATTTCATATACCTTGCACATTAAATCAAGCCTTTTGCTCAATGCGTAGCAATGGAATCGCTCCGAGATAGAATAAAGTTCACTGCGATCAATGGTTTCAGCAAGCAATTCCCTGTCCAAACGAAGCCCCTCGATCTCCTGCACATTGTCATAGAAGGGATAAAGGTAGAGTAGATCAAGCAGAGCCTTTTCGCATGTCGCGAATGCAGATCTTCTTCCGTCGGCAAGTTCGCGGGGATAATATCCGAATATAAGCTCAGGTTTCAAGCTCTTGTATGAGAATTCTCCGAAACTGTTGCTGTATGCGACCGTCTTTAGAGCGGTTACGCTGGTTATTTGGACCACTGATTCCGGGATCACGCCATAGAAAGATAGAGCGGAATGCAGGCTGATGTAGGAGGGCTTGTAAATCCTCCCAGCAAAATAGAGGGCAATATCGGCATTGCCCTTGTAATCCGAGAACGCATACCATCCTCTGCGTAGCTTCTCCAAATATCCCTTCTTTACCCAACGGGCGAGGTTGTTGCGGTCAAATCCGGATTGCCAGGCGTATGCCTGATGAACACTGAAGCAGGCCTGCTCGAGAAACTCTTTTTTGAATGCAATCCAGCTCATAAATATTTCCATTATGCTCTAAATATAATGCGTATCAGAAATAAAACAAGCCTGCGCTGTTTTTTTTACCTCACGTGGCAGAGCGAGGCCAGTTCTTGCATTTGGCATTTCTGCGCCGGCAAATATTGATGATTCAAATGAGATTGAGCCAATTGCAAAACGCCGCACGGCCATTGTTTCCCTCCAAAAGCTGTGCAATGCAATTTTGGATGTGCATGTCCCTATGCCCCACGGGATCGGGGCACGAGACTCACCGAGAGCAAGAATATATAGCCTTGTATTAATCGAGGTACTTCGTCAAGTGTCATTGGGAGAAATCGGGGAAGTTTTTAGGGGCTGGGTGCAGGAGGTCACGAAGGAGGCTGTTGTTCCCGTAATGTTCCAAGAGGTTGAGGATCTTTGCGGAGCTTTCTACCATCAGCCAGGAATGGCGATGATATTGTTCACAGGATGATTGATTTCGAGACAGGCTCCTCTGAGAACAAGGAAGTCTGCGATGCACTTTTGAACCGGTTGATCCGGCGCGGTTTCAAGACGATCAAGGATACTCGGCTCCTTTGTGTGGCTGATGGTTCAAAGCCCTTGAAAAGCAGTGTGCTGGAAAAATTCAATAACCCGCTGATAGAGAGATGTGTGATCCACAAAGAGCGCAACATAGCTCTACATGTCATTGGCGCGCCGTCCACTCTGAACATGTCGTTGCTGAGCACCAACTGCATAGAGAACTCCTTCAAGAATGTCCGCAGGAAGATCGGCAGGGTCAGCCGCTGGATGCCGGAGACGGACCAGGCCGAGAGGTGGATGGCGTATGCGCTTACCGAGGCGGAGAAGGGATTCAGGAGGATAAAGGGATGGATGGACATCCCGCTATTGATAAAAGCATTGGCGGCCTGAAAAACAGCCTGATGGCTCAAAAACCAACATCGAAACTGAAAAACAAATCAAGGGGAATAAATTACAAGTCAAAAGGGAACCACACCTTCTTGGATTTTAACAATCAATGGGACATCCCCCTTAAACCTAGACGACGCAGTTAAAACTGCTGTTTAGTTTGCAAGTCATTGCAAATCAGCACATTCGGCGGATTAATTCACTGCCGGTGTGATGAGTATTCTCCAATCACTCTGCATGGTCACCTGCCGTACCTCTGTGAGTTCATGCATGCTGGTGGATTATTTGAACGCCTGGTAAAAAACTGTCCGTCGGAGTATAAAAGCAACAATGCTCCGGAAGTAGGATCTGTTGTCGGAACCATTCTCTTGTCAATTCTTGCCGGGCATACCCGTTACCGCCACGCCGGTTCGTTATACGGTGGTCTCACCGACAATGTTAGGCATCAAGCAACTGGTTTCCTACGATTCGCTACGGCGCGCTTTTTCCAAGGTCGACGAGCAGGTGGCCGTCAAGTGGTTGCAGAACGAATTGCTCTATTGCTGCGAGCCACTGCTTAGTTCCGGCTATGTTCTTGATCTCGCCCCCTACAGTCAAGCCACTCTACGGCCATCAGGAGGGGGCGGAAAAAGGTTGAGCCAATTGCAAAACTCCGGACGCGCAAGCGCGTCCCTCCATTTTTACGCCGATTTTTCGCAAAAATCGGCGTGGAGGGGCATGCTCTTGACACGTATGAAATCACGTGTTGCCATGCCCGCGAAAAGAGTTTTGCAATTACCTCGGTTATAATCCGGAGAAACCTGGACGCCCGTCGCACTGCTATCGCTCGTATTTCATCGGAAGTCTCCGCCTGGTGCTGGATGCTGAAGTCCGTGCCGGAAACGAGACAGCAGGCCGCTGTTCGCATGAAGGGCTCTGGGATATCCTGGACAATAGGCTTCCTCGTCATCTCCGGCCTACCCTGATTCGGGGCGAC
>DYMC01000252.1 GCA_020721745.1 Lentisphaera sp.
TTTTAAGTGGGGAGGAGAAGGAAATCACGTATAAGGAGAAGGGGGCATCTGCTGCAAGAAAGGTGATTTGGATTGAAGATGGCAAGCTTTTGATGAGGTTTGATGGTCTTGAAGATTTTGATTTGGCCCTCGAATAAAAAGCGTAGATTTTTGTATTTTGGATTTGATTATGCGGGAAGTCGGGCTAGATTTCCCGGCTTTTCAATTTTTTGGATTGACGAACAGCAAACGCGAAAAAGACAGGAAGACTGATGAAGACTTATCTTGCAAAGACTGGTGAAATCAAGAGGGGAGGCGTCCTTTTTGACGCCGACGGGCAGCCGCTTGGAAGGCTTGCGGTGAAGGTTGCGAACGCATTGCGCGGCAGGGACAAGGTCACGTTCACTCCGCACATAGACACGGGGGCGTTTGTTGTGGTGGTGAACGCCGCGAAGGTGAAGCTGACGGGCAGCAAGGAGGAGAAGAAGATATACCAGAGCTATTCCGGATACAGGAGCGGCCTCAGGGAACTCTCCGCGAAAGCCCTTCGCGCGAAACATCCCGAGAGGATGATACGCGATGCCGTATGGGGAATGCTCCCGCATGGCAGGCTTGGCAGGGCGCAGTATAAAAAGCTCCGTGTCTACTCCGGAATTGAGCATCGCCACGCGGCTCAGAAGCTCGAAACCATATAATTTCATAAACAGCAGAGGATTGAAATGACAGTTCAGAGCTCGCAGGTTCTTGCAAGCGGAAGAAGGAAGTGCGCCGTGGCATCCGTCAGGATCAAGCCCGGCACGGGCAAGATAAAGGTGAACGGCAAGTCCTTTGAAGGCTATTTCCAGACCGAGGCCATACGCGGATTCATCCAGCAGCCTCTCAAGGTCACCAGCATGTTCGGAGCGATAGATGTCTTCGCCACGGTGAAGGGTGGTGGAATCGCGGGCCAGGCCGGGGCGCTCCGCTTCAGCATAGCCCGGGCACTGACCGAGAAGAATCCAGAGCTCAGACCTGTCCTCAAGGGCAGCGGGATGCTCACGCGCGACGCGAGGGTGAAGGAAAGGAAGAAGACCGGCCGTCCCGGCGCAAGAAGACGCTTCCAATTCTCAAAACGCTGATCGAAAGATGTCCAAGGCGGCAATTGCAGTGGTCGGAGCCTCCGGATACTCCGGGGAGGAGCTCATACGGCTCCTGCTGCGCCATCCGGGCTGCGAAATTCGCATACTCACTTCAAGGCAATACGCCGGACAGTCTCTCTCGTCCGTCTTTCCGCGCTTCGCCGGACGCGGGGAAATATCATTTACCGCACCGGATGTTGCGAAAATCGCGGACGAGTGCCAGTTCGCATTCCTCGCCCTTCCGCATGGCCTTGCCGCGGAATTCGCCCGCCCTCTTGTCGCGGCGGGGGTCAAGATCCTCGATCTCAGCGCCGACTTCCGCATACGCGACACAGCCAAGTTCAGAAAATACTACAAGGGGGATCACCCTGCCCCGGAACTTCTGAAGGATGCCGTCTATGGCATGCCCGAGATATACAGGGACAAGATAAGGACGGCCAGCCTCGTCGCATGTCCGGGATGCTATCCGACCAGTGTGATACTGCCGTTGCATCCGCTGCTGAAGGCGGGGCTGATAATGAAGGACGGCATTTCGGTGTCGAGCATGAGCGGCGTGAGCGGTGCCGGGCGCAAGGTGGACCTGCCATACATATTCCCGGAATGCAACGAGAGCGTGAGGGCGTATTCGCCGACCAACCACAGGCATCTGCCCGAGATCGAACAGGAGCTTTCAGCCTCCGCGGGAGCGGAGCTGAAGATAAGCTTCATCCCCCATCTGGTCCCCATAAACAGGGGCATGGCGACCACGATCACCGCGCGTCCGTCGGAAGGCTTTTCTCCGGAGAAGCTCGCCGATGCGCTGAAAATCTACGCGGACGAGCCGTTCGTTCGTATCATGCCCGAGGGCAGGCTGCCGGACACCAAGAACGTGTGCATGGGCAATTTCTGCGACATCGCATACGTCCGAGACGAGCACACGGGCAGGCTGATAGTCTGTTCGAGCATAGACAATCTGACCAAGGGGGCGGCGGGACAGGCGGTCCAATGCCTGAACTTAATTCTGGGGATTGACGAGAAGACCGCTCTGCTATGAACCTAGTATCCAGAACTGTAAATAACTTGAAATAATTGTTTGCTATGCCATATTACCTCGTTTTACCCCAAAAGAACGAGAGGTGGATATGGCTCGTCCGGTAAGCAGATTGAGT
>DYMC01000040.1 GCA_020721745.1 Lentisphaera sp.
AAGTTAAAAGGGAACCACACCTTCTTGGATTTTAACAATCAATGGGACATCCCCGTCTTTTTTTAGAAGAAATTGCATTGCCATACGGCGTAAGACTTGGCCGGTTGAAAAGCATAAACAACAGCGCAGAAGCAATTTCAGATGTTTCTCATGGGGGACTTGCCGATGGAGTGGACGTTGAAACCGATCTTGAAGAGTGCATTTCTGTCGAGGATATTTCTTCCGTCGAATATGAATGCCGGCTTCTCCATGGAGTCGAATATCCTCCTGTAGTCGTATGTGGTGAACTCGCGCCATTCGGTGAGGATGGCCACGGCGTGGGTATTTTTCACGCATTCGATGTGATTTCTGGCGAAGTTGATCCTGCCGGCGATGTCCTTCAGGTCGGATTTTGCGTTCTCCATCGCCTTCGGGTCGTATATGCTCACTTCTGCGTGTTCCTCGACGAGTTTTCTCGCTATATAGATTGCCGGAGCCTCCCGTGTGTCGCCGGTGTCGGCCTTGAAGGCGAATCCGAGCAGGGCTATCTTTTTCCCTGCGACCGTGTTGAACATGCTGCGGATCATGTTGAGGACGAATCTGCGCTCCTGGTATTCGTTGATCTCGACGACCTTGCTCCAGTATTGGGCGACCTCCTCAAGTCCGTAGAACCGGCACAGATAGACGAGATTGAGGATGTCCTTCTTGAAGCAGGAGCCTCCGAACCCGACGCCGGCCTTGAGGAATTTCGGCCCTATGCGGCTGTCCATCCCGACGGCCTTCGCGACCTCGTCAATGTCAGCGTCGGTCTTCTCGCATAGCGCGGAGACGCTGTTGATAGAGGATATCCGCTGTGCGAGCATGGCGTTTGAGACGAGTTTCGACAGTTCGCTGCTCCAGACGTTCGTGAGGAGGATTTTCTCGCGCGGGACCCAGTGCGCGTAGATGTCCGCGATTTTCGCGGCGGCCGCTTTTCCGCTTCTCGACGCCATCGAGCCGACGAGGACCCTGTCGGGGTTCTCCAGATCCCTCACCGCCGTTCCTTCCGCGAGGAACTCCGGATTGGATATTATGTCGAAATTGAGTCCCTTGTTGTTGGACTGCAGTATCCTGTGCATGGCCTCCGCGGTGCGGACAGGCAGGGTGCTCTTCTCTATGACAATTTTGTCGTCGTGGGAGCATTCGACTATGGCGCGAGCCGTCTTCTCCCAATACTGCAGGTCGGCGGCCATTCCGGCGCCCTCCCCGAAGGTCTTCGTGGGCGTGTTCACGCTGACGAATATGATGCCCGACTCGTCAATGGCCTTCTTCACATCCGTCGAGAAGAAGAGGTTTCTCCCGCGGGCTTTTTCGACCAGCCCGTCGAGGCCCGGCTCGTAGATGGGGAGATTTTTCGAGTTCCAGGCGTCTATGCGGCCCTTGTCTATGTCCACGACCCTGACAGTGTATTCCGGGCATTTGGCCGCGATCACGGCCATGGTCGGCCCGCCGACGTATCCGGCGCCTATGCACAGTATTTTCCTGTCCTTGGAGGATGTCTTCGGCTTTCTCATTCGGATCTCCATTAAAAAAAAGGAAAGACTCAACTGCAATAAAACAGAACTAGGAACAATAGTCTTCCGGGCTGGATTTTCAAGCTCATGGCTACCTGCATCATTTTCCCTTTTCGGCGATTTCTTTGGCTATTCCGATAAGTTCGTCCTTTCCGATCTGCGGGTTCTCGATCTGGATGTTGTGCAGTTCCGGGAGGATTTTGGAGAACTGCGGTCCCGGTTCGAGGCCGAGTCCGATGAGGTCGTCTCCGGTGACCAGTCTTGCTGGCATTCTGGGACGGGACTCGAACCGGGAGTAGCTGTCCAGCATGTGGACGTAGCTGTCCATCTTGCGGTGGCTCGATATGCAGTCTATCCTGTGCAATTCGAGCTCGTCCGGGAAATTTTCGTCGCAGATCATCCTGGAGATTTTGGACTGGCGCATCTGCGGGGCGGATGCGGCTCTCATGTGGTTTCTCACGGCCGATGCTGCGTTGTCCGAGACTTTCGATGGCAGTTTCATGCGCGCCAATATGGATCCGGCCATTCTCGCCCCCGCCTCCTCGTGGCCGTAGAAGTGGCATCTGCCGTCGTCTCCTCTCGTGAATGACGCCGGTTTTCCGCAGTCGTGCAGGAGAAGCGACCATGCGAGGGCGCTGGACGGCGCGACCATGTGCGACAGCATCAGCAGTGTGTGCGCCATCACGTCCCCCTCGGGATGGTATTCCGGGTCCTGTGGAGTCCCCCTCATGCCGCACAGCTCCGGCAATATGGCGTCGAGTATTCCAAGCCGCTCGATGTTTGCGAATGCGGAGGCAGGATCGAAGCCCTTGAGCATCTTCTCCAGCTCGTCCCTGATCCTCTCTGACGAGATCCTCTTGAGCAGGTGTGCGCACCTTCTGATCGCGTTCTCGGTGGACGGGTCGAGATCGAATCCGTATTCCGCGGCGAACCTGACGGCTCTCAAGATGCGCAGATGATCCTCGGAAAATCTTTCGAAGGGGTCGCCAACCGCACGGACGACGCCCCTTGCGATGTCGTCGAGGCCCCCTTGAAAGTCAATTATCTCCTCGGATTCAGGGGAGTAGAACATCGAGTTGACGGTGAAGTCCCTGCGGGCGGAGTCCAGCGACGGGTCGCCGGTGTAGGAGACGTGGTCCGGTCTCCTGCCGTCGCTGTAGCCTCTCTCCTCCCTGAAGGTGGCGATCTCGAACTTGAATCCTCCGTGGAGCACGTTCACGACCCCGAATGATTTTCCCGTCTCGAAGGTTCTGGGGAATATCCTCTCGATGTCGTCTGGAAGCGCGCTTGTGGCGATGTCCACGTCCTTGATCGCCCGTCCAAGAAGCAGGTCGCGCGGGAAGCCGCCGGCGAAATACGCCTTGAAGCCTTCCTCCCGGATGCGGGACTCGATTCCGGCCGCGGCCACGTAAAGTTCGTTTTTTATTGCTGCTTTTTTCATCAACGGCAGCTTGGAAAATCCGTTTTTCGCATATATAATGATGGCTTCCATAAATTAACTCCAAGAAGGGCTTAGACAAGGTGGGAAGGTTTTTTTCAGCATCTTCGGGCCGTTCGCCGGCTCTTGGCCACACGATTCTGCTCCTGATTCTGGCGGCAGCGCTTTCGCCATGGACATGCCCTTGGCGGCTCATGGCGCAGTCCGAGGATGTCGAGAGAGTCCGCATGCTCGCCGAGAGGGCCGTGCAGGACAACGACGTCGCGCTCGCCGTGAAATATCACCGCCAGCTCAGGGATCTTCTTCTCTCGCCCGGGGAGAAGGCGCAGGCCGGAGTGAACATCATATCGCTTCTGGTGGAGAGCGGCGAATTTGTCCAGGCGGAAAGCGAGCTGAAGGAGTTCGAGAAGTCTTTCGGCCCCCTGATGGAGTCCGATCCGGCCGTGAGGGCCAAGGCCGCCTACTTCGGCGCGGTGCTCGAAATGTCCAGAGGCGTTATGGACGCGGCATCGGAGAAACTGCGAGCCCTGATCGAGCCTTATCCGCAGCCCGACAAGGATTTCAACTGCAGGATACTGCTGGCCCTTGTGCTGTCGGGGGCCGCAAGGGGGGACTGGGATATCGCATTGAAATATTCCCGCAGGATGGAGTCCGAGGGCGCCGGCGAGTCATGGACGGAGACGGGGCGGGCGCTTAGAATGGCCGCATTGCTCCAGTCGGGGAAGGACATCGCTGCGGAAATCAAAAAGCCCGACGGGGCGGAGAAGGCGAAGCTCTCCGGGATTCTCTCCCTCTACGCGCTCGGCCTGAAGGACGAAGCTCTCCAGTCCTACCGGAAACTGGACCGCAAGGAGCTGGCGGGCAAGACATCGTCCGTATTCTCCCTCTGGGCGCTTTCCCTTTGCGCCATAAGAACCAAGGACTACCAGTCGGCCGCGCTTTTCCTGAACGACGCGAGGGCGATGTCCCGGGACAGGCTCCTCTCGCTGAGGCTTGGGATCCTCTGCGCCGACATCAAAATGTCGAAGGGGGAGACGAAGGAGGCGATCAGGATATACGAGGACATTCTCGGGGCGGAGTCCTCCCGGTCGGCCGCTTCCGAGGTGGTGCTTAAATACGCCGACGCGCTTTTTGCCGACGGCCAGAAGGAAAAAGCGATGGTGGAATACGAAAGACTTGTCGGAGACAAGAATCCCGAGACGGCGATGAAGGCTGCGACGCAGGCGGCAAGCAGTCTCATTTCGGCCGGGGACTTCGCATCGGCCGAGCGCATGATATCCAGGATCCCCTCGATAGGCTCGCCCGCCGCCGCGAGCAACGCGGCCATTCTCTACGCGGAGCTCCACCTTGCGAAGGGCGACTACCCTGCGGCCGCGGCCAGATTTGCGAAAATCGCGGCCGATTTTCCGGAGCTCAGGGACGATGCCCTTTTCGGCCAGGTCAAGTCGTTCTACCGTTCCGGGGACTTCAAGAAGACCATGTCAACGATAAGGGAGAGGAAGGACGATGTGTCGAAAAGCCGCCACATGCAGGAGCTTCTCTTCATGGAGGCGATGGCGGCGAGGAGGGCCGCGGGGAGGGACGAGGCGATGCGGATGCTCGATTCCTATTCGGAGAAGTATCCGAACAGCGGCTTCGCTCCGGAGGTCATGCGCGAGGCGGCCGAGATACTCGTGGAGGACGGCAGATACAGGGAGGCTTCCGCGAAGTTCTCCGCCATAGCGGCGAAGTATCCGGACAGCGATGTGTCGCAGCATGCGGTTTATAGGAAGATCGGAGCCGACGTGCTGGCCGGCGACTTCGAGGCGGCGGAGAAGACCGCGGTCTCGATGACGGAGAAATGGCCCGGCTCGAGAAACACCGCCCTGGCGCTGCTGTGGCTGGCCGACTTCAAGAGAGATTCGGGCAGGAGCGCCGACGCGGAGAAGACCTACTTGAAGGTCAAGGGCGGATTCCCCGGGGAGAAGGATCTCTGCGCCGAGGCGCTTCTCGAGGCCGCGAAGATCGCTGTGTCGTCGAACGACATGGACAGGGGATTCTCCATGCTCGACGAGCTCTCGGAGAAATTCCCCGAGCAGCCGTCATGCCAGGACGCGCAGTTCTTCAGGGGCGACGTGCTCAGCGGGCGCGGCGACTATGAGAAGGCCATCCCTTTCTTCATGAAGGCCGCCATGAGGAAGCCGGATTCGCCTGTTGCGATAGCCGCCTATGGAAGGCTGGGCGACTGCCATTTCGCGCTGTCCACCGGGAAGGACAGGGAGAAGATGGTCAAGGCGGCCGAGTTCTACAGCAAGGTGGCCGATGCGTCGAAAGTGCCGGTTGACTTCCGCGAGCAGGCCCTCTACAAGCTGGGCAGATGCGAGGAGAAGCTCGGAGACCCCGGCGCGGCACTGGCAAGATACCGGGAAATGCTGGCCAGCTTCGATGTGGACTGGCGCAGAGGATTCAGAAGGGATACATTATGGCTTGTGAAGGCCGCCACCGCGGCTATGAAAATATACATCGGCAAGGGCGATGCAGACTCCCTGTCGGAGGCGGAGAAATTATATGCGGACACGGTCGCCATCGCCCCCGACGCGATAGGGCAGATGCGCCAGAATCTCGACGCCGCCGCGGAAAAACACAAAAAATGAGGTATTGGAAATGCTCCTGAAGGACATCATGATCATCGGCGGGCCGGTGATGTGGATAATCGCGCTATGCAGTGTCGTCGCCGTATTCGTCTTCATCGAGAAGCTCCTCTACCTGCACCGCATACAGATAAACGTCGGAGAGCTGGTCAAGGGGCTCGTCAACGTGCTCAAGAAGGGCAATGTGGTGGAGGCGGTGAGCCTGTGCGACGACACGCCGGGGCCGGTGGCGCACATACTCAGGACTGCCATCCTGAGCCACGAGAACAAGGATGCCGACATCGCGCAGGCGGTGCAGGATGCCGCCCTCGGGGAGATACCGCGCATAGAGTCGCGCATGAACATCCTGGCCACCATCGCATACGTCTCCCCTCTGCTGGGACTCCTGGGGACCGTGATAGGCATGATAGGTGTGTTCACGACCATCAACAGCCTCGGGGCCTTCGTCAACGCGAAGGATCTGGCCAAGGACATCGGCGAGGCGCTCTACACAACGGCCGGAGGGCTCTGCGTGTCCATCCCATGCTATATCGGGCACAACTATCTTGTCTCCCGGATCGAGGCGATAACCCTCGACATGGAGAAGGCCGCTTCGGAGATGATTTATTTCTTCAGGCAAAGCGATTCAGCGCCGGCCGGCGAAAAGGGAGACAAGTGAGCGTATTCAGGACAAAGCTCTCGATAATAAAGGGGAGGCCAGACCTCACTCCAATGATAGACGTGGTCTTCCTGCTGCTCCTCTTCTTCATGATATCGAGCTCCTTCGTGCAGATAAGCGGCATAGAAATCAAGCTCCCGGAAGCCGTGAACCCCGAGGACAAGAGGGCCGAAAAGGTGGTCATAACCATCGAGAAGACGGGGACATACCTGCTCAACGACGAGCGCTTCGACTGGAACCAGCTCAAGATACAGCTCGGGGCCTACGCGGCAAAGTGGAAGGTGGACTCGGTGATCATACTCGCCGACAAAAGCACCGAATATGGAGAGGTGGTCAGGCTCATGTCGCTCGCGAGGCACTTCAAGCTCGACGTATACGCCGCAACCAATCCAGAGAAGAAGACGGAGACATCGCAAGATGGGGATTGAACCCAAAACCAGCAGCCGCCAGACGCGATTCAGGGTCTCCGCCGCCGCAGCAGCGACGATCCTGCTGCATCTGCCCCTGCTCCTCTTCGACCAGCGCGACATCGCCGCGACAACGCAGAAAGGGACGATGGAGAAGGTCTATGTCATACCGGATGGCGGCCCGGAACAGTCGCCCGCATTCTCCGCCGCGATAGAGAACTTCAGGTCGTCGTTCATCCTCTCCCCCGACGCAAGACATGGATTCTCCGCGCTCAAGGAGGAACGCAAGCGCCGGAGCGCCCCGGAGCCTCCGGATCCCCTCGGCCACCCAGCATCGGCTTCAGTCCGGCAGGGGTTCTCCGCGCCCCTGCATCTTTCGGAAAGGCTTTTCTCCTGCGAGACCATAGTTCCGCTCTCCTTCAGCCCCGTGCTTTCCGCCGATATCTTCACCAAGGGGCAGGTGGACAGGCGCTATCCGATGGTCTTCGATGGCTTCGGCAGGAGCCTGAAGCAGTTGTCAAGCGCCCTGGCCGGGCTTGATCCGGCGCGGGCGAAGGGCCACACCGAGATCGAATTCCGCATGAAAGGGCCGGACAGGATAATATCCTACAGGACTATCTCCGGATCGTCGGACGCGGCGCTCGACGCTGATGCCGCGAGGGCGATGGCTCCTCTGCTGGCGGCGTCCCTCGCAAAATCAGGCGAGGGCATCTCGGTGATACGCATACTTTGGAGGGAATAGAGAACCATGCGCATATCGGCACAGGACTTCTTCGCTGCGTATATATCCTTCTCCTTCGTCGGCATATTTCTGCTCTGGATCAGGGAGCTGATGAGAAGGAAGGCATACGAGTGGAAGATATCCGAGGCATCGCTTTGCATATGCGGAAAGTGCCATTATGGATTTCTCGTGAAGGCGGGGGAAAAACTCGCGCACTGCCCCCGATGCAATGACTTGTGCGTGGTGAAAAAACACAGGAAATGAACAACATGAACCAGAACGAATCCATCGTCATCCTCGACTTCGGCTCGCAATACAGCCAGCTGATCGCCAGAAGAATCCGAGAATGCGGAGTCTTCAGCAAAATAGTCCCCTTCAACATACCAGCGGGCGAACTGCGGGATATGCGCCCCTCCGGAATCATACTCAGCGGAGGACCGGCCAGCGTCTACTCCAAAAACGCGCCCGTCTGCGACAAGAAGATATTCTCGCTCGGAATCCCGATACTGGGCATATGCTACGGTTTCCAGCTGCTTGTGCATATGCTCGGCGGCAAGGTCGAGCGGTCGAAGTCGAGGGAATATGGAAGAGCCGAGCTGCGCTCGGGAACAGCAAATGCCTTCCTGGACGGAGTCTCGTCCCTGACCACCGTGTGGATGAGCCACGGGGACAAGGTCCTGCGGCTCCCGGATGGATTCAAGCCCATCGCGGGCACCGACAACACCGAGTTCGCCGCGGCGGAGAATTCCAGCACGAGGACAATAGGCATACAGTTCCATCCGGAAGTGGCACACACTCCGGAGGGGATAAAGATGCTGCGCAACTTCTGCCTGAGAACATGCGGCGCGTCGGGAAGCTGGACTATGAGTTCGTTCATCAAAAAATCCATCCCGGAGATAAGGGGGAAAGCCAGGGACAGGAATGTCATACTGGGACTAAGCGGAGGGGTTGACTCCTCCGTCGCCGCCGCCCTCATACACAAGGCCATCGGCAGGCGCCTGCGCCCGATATTCGTGAACAACGGCCTGCTGCGCAAGGACGAGGAGAAAAGAGTCGTGGAAGTCTTCGCGCGAAACATGAAGATGCCGCTCAAGTATGTTGACGCATCGAAACGCTTCCTGGACAGGCTCAAGGGCGTCTCCGACCCCGAGCGCAAGCGGAAGATCATCGGCAGGGAGTTCGTGAAGGTCTTCGACGCGGAGGCCGCGAAGATCAGAAATGCCGGATTCCTCGCGCAGGGCACCACCTATCCAGACGTCATCGAGAGCATCCCCATCGGAGGCAATCCAAGCGCGATGATAAAAAGCCACCACAACGTCGGCGGACTGCCGAAGAGGATGAAACTCAAGCTCCTCGAACCCCTCGCCCAGCTGTTCAAGGACGAAGTGCGGGAGGTCGGCAGACAGCTCGGCCTGCCCGACGAAATCATCATGCGGCAACCATTCCCAGGCCCCGGCCTCGGAGTCAGAGTCGTAGGCGAAGTCCGCAGGGAATACCTGGACATACTCAAGAATGCCGACAGCATCGTGGTCGAGGAGATGAAAAAGTCAGGGCTATACTACAAGACCTGGCAGACTTTCGCCGTCCTGCTCCCGGTAAAGACGGTCGGTGTCATGGGCGACGAGAGAACCTACGACAACGTCGTCGCGCTCCGCGCCGTGGACAGCTCCGACGGGATGACTGCGGACTGGGTCCGCGTCCCCTACGACCTGCTTGCGAAAATCGCAAACCGCATCATCAACGAGGTGGACGGAGTGAACCGTGTGGTCTTTGACATAACATCAAAGCCTCCGGGCACAATCGAATGGGAATGAATCTTCCGTGAATATTGGCCAAACTGGCAGGCACGCGCTGGCATTCCCCGCATAAAAAGCTATAGTAATTAAAAAAAAGCAACGAAAGCAACAATGGGAAAAGAATTCAAAGTTTCATGTCCGAAGTGCAAGACGGTGTATTCCGTCCCTATCGAGTTCGCAGGGCAGGCCGCCGAATGCGCCAACTGCGACCTCACCTTTATAGTTCCGGACCCGAACGACGAGAGCAAGGAATACGTCACCACCGAGACGGGCACCATCTCCGCGCAGGAGATAGACAAGGCGCTCTGCAAGAACACCGTCAAGATATCCCGCCACTCGGTCGGAATGATTCCCGACCTCAAGAACAAGTTCGAATTCGGCACGAAGAGCATCCCTCCACGGGACGAATGACCATTGCCCTCATCCCCTGTGTCTGTAAATATTCACTGAAATGACGGGGTTCAGTGAATATTTACCCTGGAGATCATGATGCCCTTTGCAGACATGCTGCATCAGGAAAGCTCTGCGAATTTCGCAATCTCCATGTATTTCCCGGGCGGAAGCTCCTCCGCGCGCACGTTCGGAGAAAGGGAGAGCTGCCGGAGAATATCAACAGCCTTGTCCTTTGCGAAAATCGCAGAAAGATTGTTCGCAAGCATTTTGCGGCGGCGCGAAAACGCCGCCTTTACGACACGGAAAAGATTCCTCCTCCCATCGTCACCTGGCAATACCGCCCGTCTCGAAAAGGAGACGAATGCGGAGCCGACCTCCGGCGCAGGATGGAATACCTCCGGAGGAATCCTCCGTATCTTCTCGATCTCGAAGAAAATCTGGACAAGGACCGACGACGCGCCGTAGTCGGGCTCCCGCGGCATCGCGCAGAACCTGTCGGCGGTCTCCTCCTGCAGGACCAGATGCATGCCCGAAGGAATCGCCCCCGACTCTATCACATTCAGGACGAATGGCGTGGATATGGCGTAGGGGAGATTGGATATTATGCGAAATTCGCGGCCGCCAAAAAGCGCCTTAATGTCCATCTTCAATGCATTGCCGCGGATGAGATGAAACGAAGGATCGGCAATCTCGGACTGGAGATATGAGAAAAGCTTGATGTCAAGCTCGACTGCGTAAAGCTCGGAGACCTTTCCCACAAGGCGCTTCGTGAGCGCGCCGAAGCCCGGCCCGACCTCCAGCACACAGTCCGACGGCGCCGGCGCGGCCGTCCTGACAATGAAGTCGAGCATGTTCTCGTCTATCATGAAATTCTGCCCGAGGAACTTGCCCGGCCTCAGCCCGAGCTTCGCGATCAGCAGCATCAATTCGGTCTTTGTGATGATCTTCATCCGAGATTTATTGAGAGAGCCAATTGCAAAATTGCCGACGGAACGCCGGTCTTATGACCGGCTTAAGAGCCAGCCATAAGGCTGGCGTTCCCCTAAAAAGGCAATTTTGCAATTACCTCGAGATAATACGATGCTGGCGGAATCATCTGGTTGAGTTTCTCCGGACGGCAACGGCGTGCCGCCCCTGCCTTTCACTACAACCCTCCAAACTGGGCCGACCGAAAAATCCCGCCTGCGCACGGCAGACTGTGCGGCGAATACCTACAGCAGTTCAGAACTGCTCGAGGAATCTGGTTTCGTTCTCGTAGAGGAGCCTGATGTCGGATATCCTGTATCTGATCATGGCGATGCGCTCTATTCCCATTCCGAAGGCGAATCCGCTCCATTCATCGGGGTCGTATCCGACATTCCTGAGCACTGCCGGATTGACCATTCCGGCCCCGGATATTTCCAGCCATCCCGACTGCTTGCATACCCGGCATCCCTTCCCCGCGCACATCACGCAGGAAAAGTCGTATTCCACGCTTGGCTCTGTGAACGGAAAGAAATGAGGACGAAGCCTGATCTCCACATCCGGCCCCATGAGCTCCTTCGCAAAATACAGAAGCACGCTCTTGAGGTCGGACATCGAAACGCCCTTGTCCACGTATAACCCTTCGATCTGATGGAAGTTCGCGCTATGCGTCGCATCTGGCGTGTCGCGCCTGAAGCACCTGCCCGGAGCGACAATCCTGACCGGAGGAGACTGCTTCTCCATGACGCGGATCTGCACCGGCGATGTCTGCGTCCTCAGAAGCCTGCCGTCCTCGAAATAGAAGGTGTCGGCCGGATCGCGCGACGGATGGTCCTGCGGAGTGTTGAGCGCGTCGAAATTGTTGAAGACAGTCTCTATCTCCGGACCTTCGGCGACGATGAAGCCCATCCTGCGGAATATGGCGACACAGTCGTCAATGACAATGCTGACAGGATGCTTGTGGCCTGTCCTTCTCCTGCGGCCCGGCAACGTGAGATCAATGCCCTCGCCTGTGGAAGCCCCCTGCCCTGCGATTTTCGCGGCGGTCTCGTCGAGGAGAGCCGAGAGCTCCCTCTTCGCATCGTTGAGTGATTTGCCGGCGGCCGGCTTCTCCTCGGCTGGAAGAGCGCCGAGCTCCTTGCCAAGCGCCGTAAAGACGCCGTTCCTGCCGAACAGCGCCGCCCTGGCCGCCTCCAGCGACTGGGGGTCGGAGGCGGCGCAAATATTCTTCGCACCATCCTCGCGGGCTGCCTTCAGTTTTTCAATAAATGCCGACATTGATTTTTTCGGGATTCAAGATTCAAGATTCAAGATACAGGATTCAGGATACTTGTAAATATTCACCGGACGACGTAGTCCGGTGAATATTTACCCCGAGACCTGCTGTCATCCCGCCTTTGTCTTTGCCGGTGACACGCTCTGGACGAGCGCCTTGAATGCGTCCATGTCGCGGACCGCCATGTCGGCCAGCACCTTGCGGTTCAGCCTGGACCCCGCCTTCGCGAGCGCGCTGATGAATGCGCTGTAGGTGGTTCCCAGCTCTCTGCACGCCGTGTTGATTCGCACCGTCCAGAGCCTGCGGTATTGGCGCTTCTTCTGCTTCCTGCCGATGTATGCGTTCTGGCCAGCCTTGTCAACGACATCATACGCCGTCCTGATTCTCTTGCTGGATGCTCCGTAGTAGCCTTTTGCGCGTTCAAGGAGACGCCTTCTCCTTTTTCTCGACGGAACTGATGAAGTAACTCTCATGCTGTGATTCCTTCTTTCAGATGTTTTGTTTCATAGTTGTGGATTAGGATGTTATCCAGCGGGCGGTTTCAGGGATGGAACGATATGAGCCCCCAGCCCCATGCCCTTTGCTGGAAAAATCAAAGCCCGTATGGTAGCGCGGCCTTGACCCTGTTGCTGTCGGCGCTGCCGACAATCGCGGGCTTGCGCAGGCGTCTGCGCCTCTTGGCGCTCTTGCCCGTCATGAGGTGTCTTCTTCCTGCCTTGTGGCGCAGGAACTTGCCGGTCCCCGTCTGTTTCAGCCTTTTGGCTGCGGTCTTCCTTGTCTTCATCTTTGGCATCTCTTTGTCTCCTTTGTGTTGAGTTTTCGATCGCTGGGAAGGCGGACGCCATAGTCTTGCCTTTCTCAGGATTTATGTCCATGTCCCGGGTTGAAGTTGAGCACGATATTGCGCCCGAGCAACCTTGGTTCCGCTTCCGGAACTCCGACGTTCTCCAAATCCTTCATGAGTTGCCTCATGATTCTGAAGCCGAGCTCCTGATGCGCCATCTCCCTGCCTCTGAACATCATCGTGGCCTTTAGTTTACATCCTTCCTCGAGGAATTCAACCGCATGCTTGAGCTTGGTGTCGTAGTCGTGCTGGTTGATATTGGCGGAGAATTTGATCTCCTTTACCTTCTGCACGTGATGAGCCTTGCGCTGATCCTTCTCCTTCTTCTTCTGCTCGTAGATGAACTTCCCATAATTCATCACCCTGCAGACTGGCGGATTGGCCGTGTCGGCCACGAGGACCAGATCAAGCCCCTCCCCCTTGGAGATTTCAATCGCCTTGGCGAAAGGCACGACACCATGCTGCTCACCCTTGCCACCTATCAGACGCACGTCCCGACCTCTCAGAGAGTAGTCGCCATCCTTGACTAGCCTTGCTATGGTAGTTTCCTCCACTTTGTTTGGTGCTATGCTCAGCCCCCGGTCTCCCGCCACGCACGGGACCCGGCCCTGTCATTCCTTGGATTCTATCTCTTTCTTCATCTTCGCCATCAGCGCGTCGGGCGCGATCTGGCCTATTTCCCCTTCCTTGCGGGTGCGGACGGACAATGTGCCGGACTCGACTTCCTTGTCCCCGAGGACGGCGATGTATGGAATTCTGGCGTTTCTAGCGTCGCGTATTTTGGCGCCGAGTTTTTCGGAGCGGAGGTCGCATTCGGCGATCAGGCCTTCGGAGCGGAGTCTTTCCATCGTCCCAATGGCCTGCTGGTGCAGCTTCTCGGTTATCGGCAGTATCCTTATCTGTTCCGGCGCGAGCCAGAGCGGGAACGATCCAGCGTAGTGCTCCACAAGTATTCCGAAGAACCTTTCGAGGGAGCCGAACAGCGCCCTGTGCACCATGTAGGGACGATGCTTCTGGCCGTCCGCGCCGATGAAGCTCATGTCGAAGCGCTCCGGCAGGTTGAAGTCGAACTGTATCGTGCTCATCTGCCATTCCCTTCCAAGCGCATCGAGGACCTTGAGGTCTATCTTCGGACCATAGAACGCACCGCCCCCCTCGTCGCTGTGGCACTCGATGCCGACGCTTGCGACCGCTTTTTTGAGGGATTCGGTCGCCTGGCTCCATCTCGATTCCTCGCCGACGGAGTCCTTCGGTTTTGTCGCTATGTAGGCTTTGATCTCCTTGAACTGGAATATTCTCCATATGTCTAGGCTGAAGCGGAGCACCTTCTCTATTTCGCCCTCGATCTGATCCGGAGTGCAGAATATGTGAGCGTCGTCCTGCGTGAACCCCCGTACGCGGAGCAGGCCGTGGAGCACCCCGCCCTTCTCGTAGCGGTAGACGGTCCCGAGCTCGGCCCAGCGCAGGGGCAGATCCCTGTATGAGCGTATGTCCGACTTGTAGACCTGTATATGGAACGGACAGTTCATGGGTTTTATGAAATACTGGTTCTCGTCTATCTTCATCGGCGCATACATGGCGGACCTGTAGAAGTCGAGGTGCCCGCTGGTCTGCCAGAGGTTGGAGAGGCCGATGTGTGGAGTGTATATGAGCTCGTATCCGTTCCTGTAGTGCCTCTCCCGCCAGAAGGTCTCTATGGTGTTGCGGATGCGCGCGCCCTTCGGATGCCAGATTATCAGCCCGGGCCCGACCGATTCGGAGACGCTGAAGAGGCCAAGCTCCTTCCCGAGCTTCCTGTGGTCCCGCTTCTTCGCCTCCTCGATGAGCCTGAGATGCGCGTCGAGCGCCTTCTTGTCGTGGAAGCAGACCCCGTATATCCGCTGGAGCATCGGATTCTCGTCCTTGCCACGGTAGTATGAGCCGGCGATGGAAAGCAGCTTGAAGACACCTATCTGGCCCGTGTGCCCGACGTGCGGCCCCCTGCAGAGATCGCTGAACCCGGCGCATTCGTAGAAGCTTATCTCCTCGCCGTCCGGCACGTCGGCCAGACGCTCGACTTTGTA
Source organism: Lentisphaera sp. (assembly GCA_020721745.1). GTDB lineage: Bacteria > Verrucomicrobiota > Lentisphaeria > Victivallales > GWF2-50-93 > DYMC01. The sequence goes on from DYMC01000040.1 coordinate 14,722, forward strand.
TTTTTGTCCGTCGGCTTCAAGAAGCCTCCTGGCTTCGTCGCGCGACAGGACTTTTCTCTCGAACGGGCTTTTCTCTATCACTATCCTGCGCATTTCGTCCTCGATGCGCCCGAGATCCTCCGGGACGAGGCGGTGCTCCATGTCGAAATCGTAGTAGAAGCCGTTGTCCACGGACGGGCCTATGTCGAAGAGGACTCCCGGGAAGAGTCTTTTCACTGCTGCGGCCATGACATGGGCGGCGCTGTGCCTGATTGTTTCGAGTGGGAATTGGCTCATGAGATGAGTGTAGGAAAGACGCCCCGCGGAAGCGGAATGGCCATATGCTTGATTTTGAAAGCGACTTCCATGCGGAAAAACCAACGGCTTAATTCAAAAAGCGCCTAGTATACATCGTGCGGGCAATAAGTCAAACCCTCCGGAGCAGAATATTGAA
>DYMC01000041.1 GCA_020721745.1 Lentisphaera sp.
CCTGGTTGGATATCTCCGGTTCACCGCTGGTAATTTTTATCCCGTTGAGCGTCCTTCCGATCTTCAAACTCTTCATGAGCGCACCGGCAACCGCAAGCCCGCCGTTCGATGTGAAAATCTCATCCGTCCTCTCCAGTATCAGCCTCATTTTTCACCTATTGGGTTAATTGTTGCATCTTGAAAATAATTCATGCAACTAATTATACCACAAATGTCTACATTGACGATTCCAGTATAAATTAATCTTTGCAATATATAGATTTGTAGTTATATTATTGCATTTATGAGGCATATTTCATTTCATTGGTAGAGCTCCTGGTTGACAGATTGGCAGCAGCAAAACGCAATAATATAATCATAATAGCCTAATACACAATGAATAAATTATACTGGCACCGATACCCGAATTATACTGGCACCGATACCCGGGCATTTTCATTTTTTCAAATTTGATCACGGGCGGACTCCTGTTTTGCACGCCGAGCTTCTGATATGTCATCGAAGTCTCCTTTTCCGCAAAAGATGCGTCGCCGGCGCAGGATTTCAAGGGCAAAAGAAAAAATTATTTAATTTTTAGGCACTACAAATCGCTTTCGGGAGGACGTTTTGTTGATTATCAACGACTTGAAACTTGAAAAACGAAGAAATTTGGGTTAAAGCCCGTTTTTCCTGCGAAAAACGGGCTAACGGGAAACATTTTTGTCCACGGATTTCACTAATTGATGCGGATGAGACAAATTCGCCGCTGTCGGCTTTGCCGACGACAAGTACTTTGCGCCGTCCCCAAGTACTTTGCGCCGTCCCGGCGCAAAGATGTTTGCGCGGGGCCCCGTCTCCGCCTGCGGCTACGCCGCCGCATGCCACGCAAATTACTCGATCGCCTTTGCGATGAAATCAATGTCCCTGCGGCTGACATCGTTTATTTCGAGGATGAAATTCGTGGCAGAGTGCTTATGGCAGAGCTTTATCAATGCGGGTAGATTCATCTGGTTTTCGGTGTTGAGCGGCAAATGGCCGTCGGCCCATTTTTCCTTCGGGATTTCTGGGGTGAATTTCGATGCGTGCAGATGGACCATTTCAACCAATCCGCTTTTCAGGAATTTTTCCGCCTCGACATGGAAGTCCCTGTCGAATATGAATGAAGACGCCCAGAGATGGGAGCTGTCCAGGCAGATTGGATTTCCCATCCATGCGAGATGCTCGGCGAATATCGAGCCTGCTCCGTAGCAGGGAAAGTCGTTCTCGACGAGGAATTTCAAGCCGGGGAAGCCAGACCGGATGTTGACAAGCCGTTCCCCCACTCTTTTATTTCTCGTCCGGTATTCATCGCTGGAGAAGAAGTCGGAGCAGATGGCCGAGCCGGGGCCTATGCACAACTCCGGCCTCTTCGTCGCGGCGAATGACTCCTCGTAGCCGCGTCCTCTTCCGAAGGCCGGAATGGGGTTGTCCGTCATGTTGAACCCATGGAAGACTGCCTTCTTGACGGAGAATCTCCTCATCAGGGATGCCGTTCTTGAGATTGACTCCATTGCCGGAGCTGGATTTTCAGCGGCGAGATTGATCTGCCAGTCGGACAGGACCGGGGCATGGAAGCTGAGCTGTATTCCGAGGCTGGAAAGCTTCCCGAGGTTCTCCTCCGAATCGCTGTTGTGGATTTGTATTCCGAAGGAGAATCCATGCTCGTGGCAGGCATCGAGCCCCTCCTGGAGCCGCCCGCGCCAATCCTCTCCGGCAAGCGCCAGGGAGGTATATTCTATCTTCACCTGTTTATGTCCAGCCATCTTCTATGCGCCCACAGCCATTGTTCGGGATAAGACCTTATGACCTTTTCCGTCTCGTCATTGATTCTCTGCATGATTTTCAAGAGATCCTCCTCCTGATTCCCGCCGGGGGAGAAACTTATCGGCTCGGAGATTATGAATTCAAATTTGAAGTCGTCGGATACGCGTCTTGGCATCATGAGCAGGATGGGGACCCCCGTTTTGAGATGGAGAAGGGCCGGAGCCTTGTGCGTGCGGGCCGGGTGCCCGAAGAAGGAAGTGAGCACCCCCTCTTTCGCGTTCGCGTGCTGGTCTACGAGAAACGCCACCGAATGCGAGTTCTTCATCTGGAGGAGCAGAGGTTTGAGGGCACCGCGCTTGTCGCATACCGTGTGCATTCCCCCGACCCTGCTTCCGAGTATGTATTCGCCTATCCTTGGGTTGTCGAAGGGGCGCATCACGCTGAGCAGCGGCACGCCCGAAAGCATCGTATATGCCTGGCCGGCCATCTCCCAGTTCCCGAAATGCGCGCATATCAGAATGCAGTTGCGCGACTTCCCCGGGTTGAAGAAGAGCCTCTTCGACTCCTCCGGGCCGTTGATAGTCACAAAGCCGGACAGATTCTCTTTCTTGAGATATCTTGGAGAGACCACTATCTCGACCAGCAGCTTGGCAAAGTGGATGAAGTTCCTCCTGCCTATCCCGATCGCCCCCCCTCGGTCCTTCGCCACCCCCGCATGCATGAGATGCTGTATCACCCTCTCCTTCTGCTTGCGGTTGAAGCGGAAAATCAGCCTGCCGCAAATGTCGGCTATCCTGTAGGCGGCACGGAGGGGAGGAATTCCAGCAAGCGCGGCGGCAAACAGGAACAACCGGTATTCGAGCCCCATCTGAAGCGGACCGTGTCTGGCATTTATCTTTACCGGCATATCGTCTTCCCAATATTGTAGTGAAGGAGTTGGGTGGAACAGGGAAGATAGCCCCGCCGGGAGCTTATTCAACAATGCCTGCCAACAAATACGCGTCCTTGTCCCTAGTTTCTCCTATAGAAGCTGGCGTTTGCCATGCCAAGGAGGACGAGTGTGTTTATTGTGAATGTCCCTCCGTAGCTTATCAGCGGGAGAGGCAGGCCTGTGATCGGCAGGAGGCGGACAGTCATGGCGATGTTGATGAAGCTGTGGCAGAATATCATTGCGGCGACACCTGCCGCGAGGTATCTGCCGAAGGGATCGGCAAGGGTTGCGGTCCTCAGCAGGGAGAACGAGAGCAGGATGTATGCCGCGATTATCGCGCTTGCGCCGACGAAACCTGTCTCCTCGCCTATCACGGAGAATATGAAGTCGGTGTTCGAGACCGTCTGTGGCAGGAAGCCGAGCGCGTGCTGGGTTCCCTGCATGAAGCCCTTGCCATGGAGGCCTCCGCTGCCGACAGCCAGTTCGGCCTGGAGGCTGTTCCACCCCCTGTTGCGCGGATCCCTTTCCGGGTCGAGGAAGACCCTGATCCTCTCCTTCTGATACTCCTTCAGGAGGGGATATCCTGCGGGGATCATTATGCAGATGGCGGCTATCGCCGCGAGTATCCACTTCCAGCTCAGCCCCGCTACGAAGATCATGAAGAAGGTCACAGGGATCAGGACGATGGCCGTGCCGAGGTCGGGTTCGATGCATATGAGCAGGAAGGAAATCCCCGCGAGAGCGACCACGCACGCGAGATTCCGCAGCTTGTTGACATCAAATTCCCTGAGGCTGAGCAGCCACGCGAGCATGACCACCACTCCGGTTTTCCCGAACTCGGATGGTTGGAATCTGAAGCCGGCGACATTGATCCAGCTTCTCGCCGCGTTCACCTCCCTGCCCTGCACCAGGACGGCCACGAGAAGAAACAGCGAGGCGAGATAGATGAGCGGGGCGATTATCCTGGTCTGCTTTGGCGGGAAGGCGAAGGAGAAGAACGCCCATCCGGCGAAGCCGACGCACAGCCAGAGAAGCTGTCTCCACCAGTAGTCCTGTATCCGGCCTCCGATCTGCTGTCCGATCCCGTATATGAAGAGCAGTCCGCAGGACGAGAGGAAGACAATGGTGGCGAATTGCACGAAGTCGAAGCGCCTCGCGAAGTCTGCAAGCGGAGAAGGTATTTTTTTTTCGAAGGAATTGTCCATCAGTCCTTTCGGCTTTGACGTTCAACTGAGGCAATTTCAAAACTGCCTCGTGCTTCAGGGCCGGCTTCCCTGTTTTCTGTTTCTCCTGAGTTCGAATATCCTGTCGGAGACCATTTCTGATATTTCAGCGAGCGCCAAAATCTGCTCCTCGACGATGCGTCTGAATTCGGGTCTGGCCCTCATTATCCGCATCATGACCGCCTCCGCGTCGCTCAGATCCCCTCTCAGCCGCTTGCAATGCGCGATGGCGAAATCGGGGTTCTCCTCTCCGAAGTTCACAGCTGACATCAGGTGTCCGGAGGCCATGGCGAGCAGGGTCGTCGCCTTGAATCCCATGCGTTTTTCCGGCCCCGACAGAGCTGCGTTTTGGACGAGCATCCAGGCTCTCGACAGACGCAGCAGCTTCTTCATGATTTCGGCCCCTTTTCTTTCCCTCCAGTCCGGGGTGTTCTCGCCGGAATCGTCTTCGTCGTCCTCGTCCTGCTCCGGCAGAGAGGGGTTTTCCGGCGGGATGTCCTCGCCGATGGTGATCTCGTCCTCTCCCGGCACATGAATGAACCTCGGGAGTTCTTCCATGTACTTGCGAATCCTGGCGTCGTCCTCCCTGAATATCTCCTCCCACTCGAATTCGCTGGCTGTGCCGTGGTTCTTCACCTTGTCTTTCTTCCTTTTCTTGTCTTTTCCACTCTCGGGGCGTCGTTCCAGAGCCCTTCGATGTCGTACTTCTCCCTTGCCGGTTTGGAGAACACGTGCATTATCACAGGGCCGAAGTCAAGCACCATCCATCCGCTCTCCGGGCTTCCGGTCGCCATCAGAGGCCTGCGCCCCAGCTCCTCCCTGGCCTTTTGTGCGACGTTCTCGCTTATGGCCCTCAGGTGCGGAGTCGAGTTGCCTGCGCACACGACGAAATAGTCCGCCACGGTGGTGAGCTCCCCCACCTGCATGACTGTGATGTCCTCGGCCTTCATCCCGTCCGCCGTCCTGGCGCAGAATTCAGCCAGCCTCTTCGCATCCGATCCCCTCTTCGCCATTCATCCTCTCCGTTTTTTTGATTTGAGGTAATTGCAAAATTGCCGACGGAACGCCCCGAGGCGCTTACGCGCTCGGGGCTTAAGAGCCAGCCATAAGGCTGGCGTTCCCCCTGAAAGGGCAATTTTGCAATTACCTCGATTTGTAGAGCTTCCTAACGACTATGAAGTCGCGGACCGCGTCCGGCAGCCCGTCGAAGTTCCCGCATGCACTGATATTATACCGTATTTGCGACGATGCAAGGGGGGAAAGGCCCCCGGACGGCATTATTCCACCGGCAAGCCGCCGGGCGATTTCCGGCGGCCAATGCGTCTCGAGATCCAGGACGCAAGCCTCGTATCCGGGCCTGGGGTAGGACAGGATTTCCCACTTGCGGACGATGTCCGCGGCCCTGAACCAGCTGTGGAGGTTGAGGAGACTGTCCAAACCGATGAGAAGCAGAAGATCGTCGTCCGGATTTTCCGCCTCCAGCGCCTCCATTGTGTCGAATGTGAAGGACGGATTCCTCCTCATCCTGCGCTCGATGTCGGATACGGAGAGAAACCGCGAGTCGCCGGCGGCGGCGCGGAGCATGCCCAGCCGATCGGCGAAAGACGCCACTGGCTTCTCTCTCTTGTGGGGAGGATGCCAAGCCGGGACAAAGACAAGATGCCCGGCCAAGTTCCGCCCAAGCACGGCCCGGGCCAGCATCATGTGGCCTTCGTGCGGAGGATCAAAGCTGCCTCCGAATATCGCCTTTCTCATGCTGTTCTCCCTGGTCCCTCGTAAATATTCACTAAACTCCCACGATTCATCCGTTTTGTCCTGAATATACTTTGTCTTTGCGAATTTCGCATATAGATTGACGTTTTTTTATGGACAGCACCAGAAAATCGCTTTTTACCAGCACCGCTGCCGGGATGATAGGCATGCTGTGGTTCTCGATAGCGTTCGGGATACCGACATCAATGCTTTTCGAGAGTCTTACCGGAAGCGGGATCATGCTGGGGATTTTCAGCACCTTCATCCAGCTCTCGGCCGTCTTCCAAGTCCCGTCGGCCATATTCTCCGAGCATTTCCAGAACCGGAAGAGATACTGGGGCTTCCTCTCCATGGCGAACAGAATCCTGTGGCTGGCACCAGTGATTGTAATTCTCTGCTTCTGGAACAGGCCGACCCTGGCCGCGCTGATCCTAATGATGCTTCTGGCACTGGCCACATGCTTCGCCAACTGCGCCGGGCCGATATGGCTGGACTGGATGGCCGACATCATCCCGCGGGAGATCAGCGAAAGATACTGGGGCATAAGACAGAGCCTCACCGCCGTGTCGTTCTTCGTTGGGACCGCGCTGGCGGGCCAGATACTGGATGCGTTTCCGGTGCCGGAAAAGCCGGGCGGATCCTACACCGGCTTCCTCATCGTCTTCGCGATAGGAGCGGTGGCCGGAATCCTGGACATCCTCCTGCATCTGAAGGTTCCCGACACGAAGAGGGCAGCTCCCCCTCCAGCCACAAATCTAATGGACAAGCTCGCGATCCCCATGAAGGACCGCGACTTCCGCAACATGACCCTGGCGTATGCGTCATGGTTCCTTGCCATGGGGATAGTAGGCCCCTTCGGCTTCATATACCTCAAACGCGTGTTCGGCACGAGCTACACCGACCTGTCCATAATCGCCTCGGTCGCTTCGCTGAGCGCCGTCCTCTTCGGTTATCTCAACGGCATGCTGATAGACAGGGTAGGATCGAGGGCTTTCTTCTGCATAGCGCTGGCCCTGATACCTCCCTTCTGGGCCGTCTGGTTCTTCGCCGGCGATACCGTCTACGGATTCCAGCTGATGTCCTGGTCCTTCCACATTCCGGAGACAATACTGCTGATCAGCGCTGCATCATTCATGGCTGGCATCCTGGGCTCGGGGGTGGCCATATGCCAGATCCACCTCGCCAACGCGATTGCCGACAGGAGCTGGCGCAGGATCGGGATAGCCGAACATTGGGCCATCGTAGGAATCGTGTCCGCGACAGGCCCGTTCATAGGAGGGGCCATAACGGACTATTTCACCAAGTACCCCCTCTCCCTGCGACTTCCGTCCGGACAAAACATGTCCTACATACACATCCTCATCATCCTCTCCACGCTGGTATCGTGGACTATCGCGATTCCCTTCATGATGAAGGTGAAGATGTCGAAGGACGACATGAGCATAGAGTCGGCCATCACAGCGATATATCTCTACCCTCTCAGGGGATTCGGGCTGGCCTTGAACTTCCTGAGGAACATTGCCGACGAGAAGGACAAATAGTGCGCGGACGGATCGCCCCTTGGCAATTCTGCCTCCACGCGCTAGAATATCAGTTTTCAAACTATATGGCGCTGTTCCCATGAAGAATTATCAATGCTCACATTGCGGAAAGACCTTCCAGGCCAAGTCCGAGCAGAGCGACAAGACCGCCGCCTGCCCGCATTGCGGTCAGCTTCTGGTGATTCCGTCCACCGAACTTTCGGCAGGGACGGTCCTCGGCGGATTCCGCATCATAGGCAAGATCGGAGAAGGCGGAATGGGCAACGTCTACATCGCCGAGCAGACCTCGATGGGCAGGAAGGTGGCGCTCAAGATCCTTGCGAAGGAATTCTCCTCCGACCAGGACATCATACAGCAGTTCAGAAGGGAGGTCCAGCTCTCGGGAAAGCTCAACCATCCCTACATCATCAGAGCCATAGATGCCGGCGAGGTGGGCGACTTCTACTACATGGCCGTCACATTCATAGACGGAGAGGACTACGAGAAAATACTTAGCAGGAAGAAAAGGATTCCGGAGGCAAAGGCGCTGAGCGTCGCCATCAAGACTGCGGAAGCCCTCGCATACGCCTGGGAGAAGCACAACCTCCTGCACAGGGACGTAAAGCCCGGAAATATAATGGAGAATAAAAAGGGAGAGGTCTTCCTCATGGACCTTGGCATAGCCCAGAGCTTCGACCTGCACAAGAAGGACTCTCCCGAAGAACACGTGCTCGGCTCGCCCTTCTACATGAGCCCGGAACAGGCGCAGGCCGCCCACCTGGACTGGAGGACCGACCTCTATTCGCTGGGCGCGACGCTATACCATATGGTATCGGGCTTTCCCCCCTTCGACGCGGACAAGGTGGAGACCATCGTCGAGATGCACGTCCATTCGCCACTTCCGGATCCAAACGCGAGGACACCCTCTCCCGGACTCTCTCCTGCGACGGTGGCTCTCCTGAAGAGAATGATGGCAAAGAAACCGGACGATCGCTTCTCCTCGTGGACGGAATTCATCTCCGGGGCGCAAAAGGCCCTGGACGCTCTTTCGAGGCCGAAGCAGAAGAAATTCGTCCCGACAAGGAGGCCGGCTGTGGCGGGAGGCGGCAGGACCGCTTTATCCATCTTGAACATACTAATCCTTCTCGCCATTCTATGCGCGTTCGGGTTCATAGGATACAAGTTCCACCAGATGAACAAGGACAGCAGGGCGCTTAAATCCCTGCGCAAGGCCGAGAATTTCCTGGCGAAGTTCCGCAACGACTATGAAGGGGCCCTGCCTTTGTTCGAGGAGGCCGCCGCCGTGTCCGCCGGCACACCGCAGCAGGAGACGGCGCTCAAGCGCTTCAAGGAGATCAAGTCTCTCGCCGAGGGGCACGATGAGAAGATAAAATACTTCGACAGGAAGTTCAGCGAGGCCAGGATCAAAATGAAGGAGAAGGCGTACGAGCAGGCTCTCGAGATACTCGAAAGCATAAAGGACATTGACGACGATCCGAGGAAAAGGAATGCCGAGGACACAATCGTGCGATTACGGAAAATCCTTAAAAAATGAAAGGAACATCATGATGAACCCCCGCCTGGCATGCATAAAATGCAAAATGGAATATCCGATGGACCGGATACGCTACAGATGCGACTGCGGAGCTCTGCTCGAGCTCCGCAGGGATCTCGATGGGGTCTCCCCCGGCGCTCTTGTCGAAAAATGGGAGCGCAGATGGAAGGCGAAGAGGGGGGTGGACGCCTCGGGAGTCTGGCGCTACAGGGAGCTGGTCCTGGAACTTCCGGAGGACCAGATAGTCACAAAGGAGGAAGGCAACACCAGGCTCTATCCAGGGGGAAAGGCTGCGAAATTCGCAGGGATAGAAAACTTCCTGCTCAAGCACGAGGGCGAAAATCCGACTGGCAGCTTCAAGGACAGGGGAATGACCTGCGGAATATCGGCGGCGAAAATGCTCGGCGCCAGATCGGTCGCATGCGCAAGCACAGGCAACACGAGCGCGAGCATGGCCGCCTACGCCGCCACCGCAGGAATGGACTCACTGATATTCATCCCCGAAGGCAAGATCGCATACGGCAAGCTCGCCCAGGCGCTCGCATACGGAGGCAGGACACTTCAGATAGACGGCAACTTCGACACAGCCATGGAACTGGTCCAGCAGATATGCGACAGGCTCGACATCTACCTGCTGAACTCTATCAATCCCTTCAGGATAGAGGGGCAGAAGGCGATATGCTTTGAAATCCTCCAGCAGCTCGAATGGAAGATCCCCGACTGGTTCGTGATCCCCGGAGGCAATCTCGGCAACAACAGCGCCCTGTCGAAAGCTCTCATGGAACTGCACCAGATAGGCGTCATATCGAAGATACCCAGAATAGCAGTGATACAGGCCGAGGGCGCAAATCCCCTCTACAGGCTCTGGACCGAGGGCGGCCGCTTCAAGGCGATGGAAAACCCCGACACCATAGCTACCGCCATAAAGATCGGCAATCCGGTCTCATGGGAGAAGTCCATGCGCGGAATAAAGTGGAGCAAGGGAGTCGTCGAGCAGGTCTCGGAACAGGAGATAATGGATGCCAAGGCCGTCGTTGACGCCGCAGGCATCGGGGCCGAACCGGCATCATGCTGCTCCGTCGCCGGGGCGAAAAAACTCGTTGCGAAAGGGGTCATCTCCAAGGACGACTTCGTGGTCGGAATACTGACCGGCAGCATCCTCAAGGACCCCGATGCCGTGATAGGATACCATACCGGCAAGCTCCCCGGGATAAAGAGCAACTTCGCGAACGCACCGCTTAAGATAAAGGCCGATGTCGAGAGCGTCAGAAAAATTCTCTCGCTCCGAGACGCGAAGCCGCATCCTGAAAAGGGAGTTCGCATACTTTAGCTCGAACATCAACTACAGTATGTTCAGGAGGGCGAAAATGCCAATAGGATCGGATGTCATCTAGAACACGATGAGCCTGCAATATATTTCTCTGATACTTGAAATGCTATTTTGGGAGTATATCTTTATGCCCACCGTTTTTTTTGGGGGTGGTGAATGAAAAGGTCACGACTGGACAAATTTTATTTTATTGTATTTTTTTGCTGTTTACTTTTTACAGAAAAGGTTTTTCCCGGAACTATAGAAGATTGTCCGGATAAAACCATAATACACCTTACGGCATTTGGGCTCCCGACCCCGACTAAGACGAATACGGCTGAGCGCGCGGAATATCAATGCCTCTTGAAATTCATCGATGATTTCCCTAGGCTGTTCGAGAAAAAATACAGAGCAAAATACGAGGCGAATCCTGAAAAATATGGCAGGCACAACTGGAAAAATCTTGAACTTCAGATGCGTCCTGCCACGGGGATCCAAATGGAAGGAGTCGAGACTGACCTTCTCGCGATTGCCGGCGGGATGTCTCCGGATATTCTTTATATAAACTTCCGCAAATCCGACAATTACATCAGAAATAATTTTCTCTATCCTCTTGATAAACCGGAAGATGGATATTTTTCGGCGATGCCCGAAGAAGAGATTAATGCCCGCATATATCCCGCAATATGGCCCGTCATAAAAAGAGAAGGACCGAATGGAGAAGAGCACATTTGGGCAATGCCTTACGGTGGAATTTTAGGAAAGGTTCTTTTTTATCGCAAAGAGCTTTTCGACGAACGCAACATACCATATCCTGACGACAAGTGGACATGGAATGATATGTTCCTTGCCGCGAAGAAGATAACTGATCCGCCAAAAGGTATTTACGGAATCCTGTTGGGACGCGGCAAACACGAATCGTGGTACTGGTGCAGTTATCTTTGGTCGGCAGGCGGAGAATGCATGGAATATGATAAAACTTCCAAGAAGTGGAAGTGCGTATTTGGCTCTCGCCAGGCCGCTGTGGCGCTTGACTTCTATACAAAATTATGCACAGAAACATGGACCGATTCGAAAGGAGTCGTGCGGCATGGATACTCTTCAAAGGACGCGGGGGAATCGCATAACAAGTGGGACAGAGGCGAAATCGGAATGATGGATGGGTATATTGATGAGAAATTATTCGCCAATATCAATCCGGACCTTGTCGGAATGGCACCGCTCCCCCTCGGCCCAACGGGGAAAAGAGGTGGGGAGATAAATTCCAGAATGATGGGACTTTTCTCCGGAATAAAGGACGTGGCAGTTCGCGATGCCGCGTGGGAATATTTAAAATTTATAAGTTCGATGGAAGCGGAAAAAATAAGAACGAAAGTAATGGTGGAAGGCGGGCTTGGAAGATTTGTGAACCCGAAATATCTGACGATGTTCGGATATCCGGAAATTGTCCGGATGTCACCAAAGGGATGGGCGGAAGTTTTTGATATAGCCATTAAAAGCGGACGTCCGGAACCTTACGGGAAAAACAGCAATTTCGCTTATGATATGATGACAGTTCCAATCCAGAAAGCAGAAGAACTCGCCCTTGCCGGCAAGCTTCCCGAAAACGACGAAGAAAGGCTGAAATTTCTCCAAAACCTTTTAGAAGAACAGAATAAACGCGCCAATGAAGTGATGATTGGGGAGATAACGCCCAGGGAAAAGAGCCTGAGGAGAGGATCCGCGCTCCTGTTTCTTACCGCGATCATCGTGGCTTTCACGATTTTATTCCGTAAAATCATCAAAATTTTCACGCCCGTGGCAGCCAGCGGGGAAGGGCTTTCCAATCCATGGGACATTAAAAAATACAAGTGGGCGTATATCATTCTTGTGCCAGCCGCGCTTTCCGTTCTTCTTTGGCAGTATATTCCGTTGGCGAGAGGCTCCATAATGGCCTTCATGGATTATAAGATTGTCGGGAAATCATCATTTGTGTGGTTGGACAATTTGGGGGACATCCTGTTCGATGCTTATTGGTGGGCGGCGATATGGAATTCCCTGCGTTACAGTTTCCTTGTCATTGCCATGACTTTTATTCCGCCTATTATTCTAGCGATTTTACTTCAGGAGATTCCAAAGGGGAGCTTGTTATTCAGAATTATTTTTTACCTGCCGGCGATAAATACCGGAATAGTGACGCTGCTTTTGTGGAAGCAGTTCTATGAGCCGTCCGAGAAGGGAATGCTGAATATGGTTTTCCTCAATATCCCAGGTGTCGTGTATGTTTTGGCCGGGCTTTTTCTTCTTATATTGATGTTTGCTTTCGCACGAAGGCTTGCTCTGAATGATATGTATTTTTCCGCCGTGTGTTTTGCCTTGGTGGGGATAATGCTTTTTACAGCGTGCCTATCTCTTGCCGCTCCTATATTTATTCTCAAAGACGAAACCTTTTTTGACGCGATTCCCAAGTTCGCCGAGAGGCTGTTTTCGATGCCTGGAGAATCAAGGCGCTGGCTTGGGGACCCGCGAACGGCGCTGGTAGCGTGCATAATCCCGGCGTTATGGGCCGGAATGGGGCCGGGGTGTCTGATATATCTTGCCGCGCTCAAAGGAATACCGGAAGACTACTACGAGGCGGCTGATATGGACGGAGCCAATACACTTGACAAAATATTATTTATAGTTTTTCCAATGCTGAAGGCACTCATCGTTATAAATTTTGTCGGTGTTTTTATCAATTCTTGGTATTCTTCCGCGGACAATGTTTTAGCCCTTACCGGCGGTTCTGCCGGCACGGAAGTTGCCGGGTTGCATATTTGGTATAAAGCATTTACGTTTCTAAATTTCGGCCAGGCGACCGCGATGGCGTGGATGCTCGGCTTTATGCTGATAGGATTTACGGTTTACCAACTCCAGATGTTGTCAAAAATTGAATTTAAAACAGCAAAGAGATAAGCAATGCCGATTATTTCAAAAATAGGCCACAAATCGTTAAAAACGCGGGTTTTATTTGCGGCAATGTATGCGTTTTTACTCGTAGGTTCGATCAGTATGATCTACCCGTTTTTGCTTCTTATATCAGGAAGCACCAAAAGCGCGGTTGACACGCCGGAAACGTTTTTATTGCCGCCTTTTATCAGGAGCGAAAAAGAGCTTTACAAAAAGTATATTGAAGGGCTTTTTAATGAAAAAATTGATGAAATGCGCATGGCGTATCAGCTCGAAACACCAGCGTTTAAAATGCTTCAGACACCTGAAAAAATCAATGCGAAATTCGCGTCTGAATGGGAATTATTTCTCAATGACAAAAAACTGCCCGTTTATTTCTATGAAAGCGGTTTCTTGGAGGCCACCACTACGCGCGGCGTAATTCCGCAAACGCTCAGGGAATTCAAAGAGCAAATGTCAAAACGTTATGACGGGGACATAAGCAAACTGAACAAAGCTTTACAGTGCCAGTTTCCGTCGTGGGCTGTTTTTTTTGTCAGGGTCCAAAACTTTATCAACAAATTTTCCGTCGTGGGTAATACTCCGTGGGATGAAAGTTATCTTGCATTCAAACAAGGCGTTCCATTTGCCCGCCGGTATTATTTCAGCACTGACGGTTTTTATAAGGAGCTTTTCCTGAAACCGCAATATCCTGGCGGGGTAAGCCAATTTAACAAGGCGCACGGAACCGCCTTCTCTTCATTTTCCGAACTGCGTCTTTCGCAGACATTTCCTATTTCAGGGACGCAATTAGACAAGAACGAATGGGAGGATTTTGTCAGGAACATAATTCATCCAAGATGGCTGCGCGTTTCCACAGAAGTCGCCCCCGCATATCGAGCCTACCTTCAAGACAGATATATGGACGATATAAAACTGCTTAACGAAAAATACGGGACATCATTTGCTGGATTCAAGGATATTGATCCTATCAGTGGCGTTGTGCCGGAATTTGGAATACAAGCCAGCGACTGGGTCGCCTTCTTACAGGGCTGGAAAGATCCCGACTCCGGCAAGGAATACAAAATTCCCGCGGAATTTATAAGAATAGAGAGTTTGGACTTTGTCTTCAGAAATTGGCTGAAATCAAAATATGGCCAGATAGAACTGCTTAACAAAGCGATGGACGTGAATTTCAGAACCTGGGACGATATTCTTCCTCCTCAAAGGGACTATCACTATATTGATTTCAAAAACCATACAGGGCATATACGCAAGGAATTCATAGTCAGAAATTTCCTGACGGTTTTCGATTATTTGTTCTCTCACGGGCGTGCCCTGGTGAACACGGTCATATACTGTTTGCTGACCATATCATGTTCTTTGATTGTCAATCCCCTTGCCGCCTATGCATTGAGCCGGTTCAAACCGCCAAGCTCGTATAAGATTCTGCTGTTTTTAATGCTTACAATGGCCTTTCCGCCGGTTGTTACGCAGATACCTAATTTCCTAATGTTAAGGGAATTAAATTTGCTTAATACATTTTTTGCTTTGATTCTGCCCGGACTTGCCAACGGTTATTCTGTATTTCTTCTGAAAGGGTTTTTCGATTCCCTGCCGCAGGAGCTCTATGAATGCGCCTCGCTGGACGGGGCATCCGAGCCACGCATATTTCTGAGCATCACGATGAGCCTCAGCAAACCAATACTCGCGGTAATAGCATTGGGGGCGTTTACCGCGGCATACGGAAATTTTATGATGGCTTTGCTCGTTTGCCAGGACAGAAATATGTGGACGATCATGCCGTTCCTTTACGAACTTCAGCAAAACAGCGGGCAAGGGGTTATTTTCGCCTCGCTGCTCGTCGCCTCTGTCCCGACGCTGATAATATTCATTGTTGCCCAGGATGTCATAATGAAAGGCATTGTGGTGCCCGTCGAAAAATAAAAGGAGAGATGGCAGGTGGAACTGCTTTTCCTAGCCCAAATTTCGCACCCTAAAAATAAGATTGCTGATTATCAATGACTTACAACTTGGGAAACGAAGAAATTTGGGCTAAAGCCCGTTTTTCGCGCGAAAAACGGGCTAGTGTCATGTATTTCAAATAACTATAA
>DYMC01000042.1 GCA_020721745.1 Lentisphaera sp.
GGCGTAAAAATGGAGGGACGCGCTTGCGCGTCCGGAGTTTTGCAATTGGCTCACCCCTATCTGGTGACCACCTGTCCGGCGAAGCGCAGGTCGAACGTGGTCTTGCCCGTCTGCTCCTCGATGCTCTTCCTCAGAGCCCATTTGAAGGCGGCAAACTTCTCCTCTATGTTCTCCTTTGGGAAGACGACTGTGTAGACATCGAAACTGTCGGCCGGACGTATTTTCGTGACCACGAACTTCCTCTCGCGTATGTCTATCCTCAGCACGATGAACTCGGGGAACATTCTGCTCGCGGTAATCGAGATCGCCGCCGGAAAGATGAAATCCTCCACGCTGTCTCCCTCGGCCAGGGCCTCCGGGGCCGAGAAGCCGACTATGACAGGCATGTCCTGGCGGAGTTCGCCATACGACGACGCGCTGAAGACCACGCCCTGCTCGTCGGAATACCATCTCCTGCCGGAATTGTTGAAGGCCACCCTGGGCACTCGCTCCGAGATCGAGATTACAAGGGTATCCGGCAGTCTCCTGGACACGCTCGCCTTCTCAACGCTGGGAAGGGCGCTTATCCTCTCCCTCAGCTCCCTCGGATTGATCGCGAACAGATTGCTCTCGCCCTTCCTGATGCGGCCGTATTGGAGAATTTGCGCCTCCCTCGCCTTCCACGAGGCGGTCCCCCTTATGGCTATGTTCCTGATCGTGAAGTGGCTGTTCGCCGAGAACAGCGATCTGTTTGCGAGCATGAATGCCATCGCCGCAGCAGCGCCAACCGCCATGATGATGGATATGGACAGCCCCAGCCGCATGTGCGGCCTCCTGAACAACTGGGACTTCTTAATTCTCTCAATCAAAACACACCCGCTTGTCTGCTTGCCTTGTATCAATCAAATTATATCACCAATCCCGTCGAATTCCAGCCCGCGGCATCCCAGTTTCGGCGATTGCGTGGACATCCCGGACCATGGAAACAAAGCCGGACGCTCTTTGCATAACGGCATAGACGGACTAGATTAGCGGTCTGCGTTCCATTGCAAAATGACAAGGACTTTTCCAATATGGCATCGGTTGACGGCGGAATCGGAATCGTGGAGGAGCGGGATTTCCTGTTCGGGGACAAGCCCGGCGACAAGCTGCGCCTGGACTGCGGAAAGGAGTTCGGCCCGGTGAACATCAGGTATGAGAGCTACGGCAGGCTCAATCCGGCCAGGACAAACGCCGTCCTGATCCTCCACGCCCTGAGCGGAGACGCCCATGTCGCGGGCAGACACAGCGAGTCCGACAGGAAGGCCGGCTGGTGGGACTCCATGGTCGGCCCTGGCAAGGCGTTCGACACCGACAAATACTTCATCGTCTGCAGCAACGTGCTCGGCGGCTGTTCGGGCAGCACAGGGCCACGCTCGACAGATCCGCTCACGGACAGGCTCTACAACATGGATTTCCCGGTGATAACCATAAGGGACATGGTCAACGCACAGCATCGGCTCATGGAGCAGCTCGGAATAGAAAGATGGCTCTCTCTGGCCGGCGGCTCGATGGGCGGGATGCAGGCGCTCCAGTGGGCGGTGTCATATCCCGGCAGCGTGAAGTCGGTCATAGCCATCGCCACGACATCGCGCCTGTCGCCCCAGAGCATAGCCTTCAACTGGGTGGGGCGCGAGGCGATAATGGGAGACCCTGGCTGGATGGGCGGCGAATACGGGGAGAAGGGGCCGGAGAAGGGGCTCAGCATAGCCAGGATGCTCGGCCACATAACATATCTCAGCGACGAATCCATGGCGCGGAAGTTTGGACGAAACCTCCAGAACCTCAAGGACTACGCCTTCGACTTCTCGCATAATTTCCAAGTGGAGAGCTATCTGCGGCACCAGGGGCTGAGCTTCGTCGAGCGCTTCGACGCGAACAGCTATCTGTTCATCTCCAGGGCGATGGACTACTTCGACCTTTCCGAGGATTCCGGCGGAGATCTCGCCGCCGCCTTCGCGCCGGCCACTGCCGATTTCCTGGTCGTGTCCTTCTCCAGCGACTGGCTCTTCCCGCCCGAACAATCCCGCCACATCGTCGGGGCCCTGCGCAAACGCGGCCTCGATGTGAGCTACTGCAACATAAATTCGATATACGGGCACGACGCCTTCCTTCTCGAGACCGGGACTATCGGCAAACTCGTGTCGGACTTCCTCCGCAACCAGTTCGCAGAGGTGGAGCCATGAAGACAATTCTCAGGAAGGAGCTCGATGACAGGCCGGACCTCCTCGCCATATTCGACCTCATCGAGCCGTCCTCGAAAGTCATGGACCTCGGATGCGGCGAGGGAATACTGCTGAGCCATCTCAAGCTGCAGAAGAACTGCCCCGTCTGCGGAATCGAGATATCCCAGGAAAAAATACTCGAGTGCGTGGCAAGAGGCGTGCCGGCTATACACGGAGACCTCGACGACGGGCTCGAAGGCTATCCGGACAACGCCTTCGACTGCGTAGTGCTGAGCCAGACTTTGCAGGCAGTCCACAGACCGGACAAGCTCCTCCGGGACATGATGAGAGTCGCCAACAGGGCATATGTCAGCCTCATAAACATCGGCCATATCCGGGCCAGGCTCCAGATAGCGATAGGCGGAATCATGCCTGTTACCCACAGCCTGCCAAGCCAGTGGTTCGAGACGAAGAACATACACCTCTCGACCATACTCGACTTCAGGAATCTATGCTCGGAGCTGGGTTTCGCTATTGACAAGACGGTCCCGCTGGGATATCGTTCGCACTTCCTGGCAAGACTATGGCCCAATCTCTTCGCCCCGATGTGCGTCTTTGTCGTCTCGAAGGGTGGCGGATAATATCTATTGCGAACAACAGAGCCAATTGCCTCGACAAATAAAAAAAAAGGAAAAACGCTGATGGCATCGGGAAAAAGGACTATCGTGGTGACGGGAAGCGCAGGATTCATTGGATTCCACCTATCGAGGAGGCTTCTCTCCGAGGGCTTCGAGGTCGCGGGAATAGACAACTTCAACGACTACTACAACCCGAAGATAAAGGAGGCGAGGAGCGCCATCCTCCAAAAGGAGCCCGGATACAGGCAGTTCAGGATGGATCTGGAGGACCGCTCCGCCCTCGACAAGGCTTTCGACTCGATGCAGCCCCTGGCCATATGCCACCTCGCCGCACAGGCCGGAGTCAGATACTCCATCGTCAACCCCTTCGCATACGAAAAAAGCAATCTGGCCGCCTTTCTCAACATTCTCGAAACAGCAAGGCACAGGAAGATTGCCAGGCTGGTCTATGCGTCGAGCTCCAGCGTATACGGAGGACTCAGGAAGCTGCCTTTCTCCGAAAGCGACAACGTGGACAGCCCCATAAGCCTCTACGCCGCCACGAAGAAGGCCAACGAACTCATGGCCCACTGCTATTCCCACCTCTACGGGATACAGACCGTCGGGCTCAGATTCTTCACGGTCTACGGACCCTGGGGCAGGCCCGACATGGCCATGTGGCTCTTCGCCGACGCGATAATGAAAGGAAGAAAAATCAAGGTCTTCAACCATGGCGACATGAAGCGCGACTTCACCTACGTTGACGACATCGTGGCCGGAACCCGCGCCGCCATCCTCGCCGACGGCCTCGACCGCTGCGAAGTCTTCAACCTCGGAAACCACCGCTCCGAGAAGCTCCTCGACATGATAGCCATCATAGAGCGCGAACTGGGCAAAAAGGCCGAAATGGAGCTTCTGCCAATGCAGCCAGGAGACATTCCGGAATCCTTCGCCGACATCTCCCGGGCCCGGGCCAGGCTCGCATTCAACCCCTCCACCCCAATATCCGCAGGAATACCAAAATTCATCGAATGGTTCAAGACACACCGGGAAATCACAGGATGACGGTGCAGGTCAACAGGATTCCGCAAATCTTCTCGCATCTCGGTCGGCGGCCATTATCTGGGCCATGTCCGGATTCCTGGCGGTTTTGTGGCGGGACATTGCCTTCTCGATTGTCTTCCATATACCGGGGATGTTTATCTCGTTTCTGATGAATCTTGCGACTGCCACTTCGTTCGCGGCATTCATCACTGCCGGCATTGTTCCTCCTTTGTTCAACGCCTCGTAGGCGAAGTCGAGGGAGGGGAATTTGCTCCTGTCCGGAATTTCAAATTCGAGTTTTGCGAATTTCGCAAAATCGAAGGGTTTCAGCATACCAGGACACCTTTCCGGATATGTGAGTGCGTATTGGATTGGCAGTTTCATGTCGGGCTGGCTCATCTGTGCGAGAATGGAACCGTCAATGAACTCCACCATGGAATGGACGACGGACTGTGGATGGACTACAACATCTATCTGCCCGGGGGCGAGTCCAAAGAGCCATTTCGCCTCGATTATCTCAAGTGCCTTGTTCATGAGAGTGGCCGAGTCAATGGTTGTCTTAACACCCATGCTCCAGACCGGGTGCAGAAGCGCGGACTTGGCGGTCGCCGTTGCGATTTTCGCAGAACTCGCGTTTCTGAACGGTCCTCCGCTGGCGGTGAGTATGACTCTGCGGACGAAACCGGAGCCGTTGCCGGCCATGCACTGGAATATGGCGCTGTGCTCGCTGTCCACCGGGATGATGCGGACACCGCGTTTTTTCGCCTTCGCGGTCACCAGTTCGCCTGCGAGGACTATCACCTCCTTGTTGGCCAGGGCAATGTCGGCGCCGCACGAAATCGCCGCGAGGACCGCGTCAAGGCCGGCGATGCCGCTGCTTGCGCAAAGGACGATGTCCGGGTTGTTCCGTTCTACCATCGCGCGGATTCCGGCTTGTCCGCGGTGGACTCTGGCGCCGCCTGCGATTTTCGCAAGATTGTCGCATGCGCTTTCGTCGAAGAGCGCCACGTCCCTGCATCCGAGCGTTCTGGATTGTTCTGCGAGTCTCTTGAAGTTTTTGTTGGCGGCGAGCCCCACGACCTTGATGTTTATCAGATGAGAGGCGATCTTGACGGCGTTTTCGCCAATGGATCCTGTCGAGCCGATGATTACTGTTCTTTTCAGAGCCATTCCGCGCCGTCTCCGGCCTTGCATTTGATGGTTTGCGGATCCTTTCCGAATTTCATCCTGAAGGCGGTTTTTATTCGGCGCATGTAGTTTTCGCTTTCGTTCTCCTCCACGAGATGGATGCTTATGCCGCCGAATCCGCCGCCGCTCAGGCGTGCGCCGAGACAGCCGGGGATGGACTGGGCTAGTTCTACGAGATAGTCGAGCTCCGGACAGCTGTTCTCGAAATTCGTCCTGGAGCTTTTGTGCGACTCGAAGAGGAGCTGGCCGAAGGCGGGGAGATATCCATTGTCCAGCAGTTCGACCGCCTTCAGGACCCTGTCGTCCTCCCCTGTGACGTGTCTGGCCTTGCGGTAGTCGAAGAGGGGAACTGCGTCCTTGAAGGTATCCAGTTTTTCAGTGCTGAGGTCGCGGAGAGCCTTTACGGACGGATCCCGTTTCGCGATGGCCGCGACGACGCTTTCGCAGCTTTTTCTGCGCTCGTTGTATTCGGACTCCACGAGGTTGTGCTTCACCATCGAGTTCACGACGATTATGGAATGCCCCGGTGGTATCGGGACGTTGCGAAGGACCTTGTTCTGGCGAAAGTCGCAGAGAATGAGGCTGTCGGCCTTGCCGAAGACGGAGCAGAACTGGTCGAGTAGGCCAGTGTTCGCGCCGACGAAGTTGTTTTCGGAGGCCTGTCCTATTTTCGCCCTTTCTATGGGTGTGAATTCGAGGCCGAAGGCTTTTTCAAGCGCCATGCATGCGGCGACCTCGATTGCCGCCGAGCTGCTCATTCCGGCAGAAAGCGGCACATCCGAGGCGATGGCGGCGTCGAATCCGCCGATGGCTCCTCCGCGTCTGCGAATTTCGCAGATCACGCCCTTGACGTAGTTCTTCCAGTCGCGGTCTTTCTTTTCATGGATTTTGTCGAGGGGGATTTGCGCGGGGGTGTCCTCCACGCCGAGGCTCAGGATGCGGCAGTTGCCGCTACTGTTCGGGGCGATGGCGAAGTATGTGGACTGGGTCACGGCGGCGCCCAGGACGAGCCCCTCGTTGTAGTCGGTGTGGTTTCCGAGTATCTCGAGCCTACCTGGCGCGCGCGACACTATCGCCGGGGGCAGTCCGTAGGAGGCATTGAAGGTTTCGTGGAGTCTTTCCAGGATATTCTCATTCATTTTTGCGCTTCCTTTATCTGGATGCGCCCGAAGGCTCTCCAGTGGTGGTTGCATTCTCCGAAACGGTTGTCCCCGTGGACGTGGACTGGAAAAAGGTGGAGGCGGACTGCACCGAGATCCCTCTTTTCCCCCCTGTAGTTCCGGACTATCTGCATGTGGAATGGATCCTTCCCGGTCTTCTGTTCGAATTTGATCTCCGAGAAAGGAATCCGGAACTCGACCATATAGCCCTTGTCAATTTCGGTGACATTGGCGAATCTGTTCGCCTCCTCCCCCCTCACGTATGTCCCCATGCGCGGGTCTTCCGGCCGGACTTTAAATTCAATCATGTATGTTTTCCCCGAGGACGATGCCATGAACTGGAAATATTCGTCCGCGAGATGGTCCTTCATGAGGAAAAGCTCCACGCTGTCGTCCTTCCAGCAGCTTCCCGAGCCTTCGGCGAATGAGAAGTCCTTGACCAGATTGTCCGGATCCGAGTCGTGGCATACCACCCTCAGATATAGCGATACGCCGTCCGTCGCGCCGAAGACATCGGTTTTCTCCTTGTTCCACGCCTCGCCGGTGAAGAGCCGCATTTCGGGGAATGGCGGCATTTCCCCGAGGTGGGACTCGAAATCGCCGTCTGGCAGCAGGAGCAGGACGGGCGTGGCGGTCTTCGGATACTTGGTGCTTACAACCTGCCGGGAGAGATCCTCCCTCTTTTGTGCTGCCTGCTTGGCTCCCTTCTTCGCCTGCTTGGGCAAAAGGGGGTCCTCCTTCTTGTCGTCCTTTTGCAATTTCTGATTCTCCTGCGGGGACGTGTATAGTCTGAGCTCTCCCGATATGGAGAGCATTCTGGAGGCCAGCCACGAGACATGTTCGGAGAATACGGACATCAGCAGGGCGAGGACAACGAAGGACAGGATGAAGATTTTCAGATGCCGGACGTTCATTTTTCCTCTTTTTTCCCCTCCTTCTCCTCGATCTGGCGGATTATCGCCAGGACCCTGTCGCCTCTCTCGAAGCTGTCGTCGAGCACGAATTCGAGGACAGGAGTGTATTTGATGTGGATGTTCCTCGATATTCTGGCCTGTATCTGGGATCTCTCGGAATCGAGGATGGAGAGTATTTTTCTTTTATCCTTTTCGGAGGCGTTGAGCGTGCTGATGCCTACCTTCGCGGTCCTGAGGTCGGGGGCGGTCTTCACCGACCCGATTGTGACGAGCCCCTTCTCGATGCCGAATTCCATCCTCTCGATATACTCGGCTATCTCCCTCCGCATGAGTTCGTCCACCCGCGGCATTCTCTTGACCTTCTTCATGCTTTCACCTTAGTTGTCAGGAGGAGTGGGCCTCCCGGGGTGTCAGAGGGAGCTCTTCTTGAGCTCGACTTCGTAGATGTGGATTTTGTCGCCTTCCTGGAAGTCCACGAAGTTGTCCAGGCGTATTCCGCATTCGAAACCCTGCCTGACCTCGCGGACATCGTCGTGGAAGCGCCTGAGCGACTGCACCGAGCCGTTGTAGATGAGTTCCTCGCCGCGGAAGACCCTGGCCTTGGCACCGACCCTGACCAGGCCGCTGTTGACCATGCATCCGCAGACCTTCGGTCCCTTGGACAGCTCGAATATTTTGAGTATGGTCGCGTCGCCAAGGGATTTCTCCCTCGACTCCGGGGCGAGCTTGCCCTCGAGGGCATCCTTGATATCCTCGACGAGCTCGTAGATGATGCTGTAGAGACGTATCTCGACGTTTTCCTTCTTCGCCAGCTGGTTGACGCCCGGATTGACTCGGACGTGGAAGCCGACAACAATGGCCTTGGATGCGGATGCCAGCAGGATGTCGTTCTCGGTGATCGCCCCCGTCGAGGCGAGCACCACGTCTATCGCGATCTTGTCGGAAGGGAGTTTCGACAGTGATTCTTTGATAGCCTCGATGGAGCCCTGCACGTCGGTTTTTACGAGGAGCGCAAGAGTTGGTTTCTGGTCCTGTGCGTATCTATTGAGGAGATCCTCCAGATTCGCCGCAGGGCCGACGTTCTTGGATAGTTCTCTGCGCTTGTTGTCGAGGCATCTCCTGTCGGCTATTTCCCTGGCCTCCCTTTCATTCTCGCAAACCACGAAGACGGTTCCTGCGGGGGGCACGCTGGAGAGGCCGACGAGCTTTGCCGGCATTCCGGGGAGCACCTCGTCCAGCCTGTCGTTGGATGTTCCGACGAGGCTCTTGACCTTCCCGCAGACTTCGCCGCAGAGGACGAAATCGCCTCTTTTGAGTGTTCCGTTCTGGACGAGGACGTTGACTGTCGGGCCGAGTCCCTGCTCGAGCTGGGCCTCGATGACCACGCCTCTTGCTCTTTTCTTCGGGTTGGCCTTGATCTGGAGCATTTCCGCCTCGAGGAGTATGCGTTCTATGAGGTCGGTGATTCCGTCTCCTCTGATAGCCGATACCTTCACGACGGCGGTGTCTCCGCCCCATTCCTCGGGCTGGAGCCCGTGCTGCTGCATCTGTCTGAGCACCTTTCCCGGGTCGGCCCCGGGAAGATCCATCTTGTTCAAGGCTATTATTATCGGAACCTTTGCGGCCTTGGCGTGGTTCAGTGCCTCCACGGTCTGCGGCATGAAGCCGTCGTCGGCGGCCACGACCAGGACGGCTATGTCGGTGATGCTGGCTCCGCGGGCCCTCATTGCGGTGAAGGCCTCGTGCCCGGGGGTGTCTATGAATGTCACGGACTTGTTCCCATGCCGGATCACGGATGCTCCGATGTGCTGTGTGATTCCGCCCGCCTCTCCGCCGGCGACATCAGTCTTGCGGATGGCGTCCTGCAAGGAGGTCTTGCCATGGTCCACGTGGCCGAGGAAGGTTACCACCGGGGGTCTTTCCTCCAGATCCTCGGGCGAATCCTCCTCCTGGATGTCCTCCGGCTCTGGCTTCTTTTCGTGGCTTTCATCTCCCACGTGGTCGTTCTTCTCCCTCTTGTCTACGATGAGTATCTTCCCGAACTTCTTCGCTATCTTCTTGGCCACCGAGTGGTCAACGACCTGGTTGATGTTGGCCAGGACGTTCATCGCCATCAGCGATGTTATCACCTCGTTGGGCTTGCGTCCAAGGGACTCGGCGAGGGATTTGACTGTTATCGGGGTCTTCAGATGGACGGTGTCGGGCTCGTCCTTGCTGGCGGGTTTCAGTTCCTTGGAGAGATCGCGGAGATGCTCCTCGACGATGTCCACCAGGCTTTGCTCGACCACGCTTGAGATGTTCTTGACCCCGACTCCCAACTCCTTCAGGGAGTCTATGGCCGCCGCCGCAGGCAGCTCGAACTTCTTCAGAATGTCCTTGAGCTTGACCCCGCCTTTCTCCATTTTCTTCTTCTTGAAAGCCATTATCTGCGCCTACCCCTGGTTTTTCAGTCCTTGTCCCTGATGTCTTTTATCTTCGCGATGTCCTCTTCGGGCATTCCCTCTATCTTGGCGATGTCGGAAAGTTCGGCGGCCTTGAGACCGTCCACGGTGAGATAGCCGTTGCTGACCAGGAGCCTGGCCGATTCGGGGCTTATGCTCATGGCCTCGGAGAGGGTCTTGACAGCCGTGTCTATCTGCTCCTGGAAGGCGGCCTTCGTCTCCTCCTCGCTCATGATGTTCACCTTCCAGTCGAGAAGCTTGGTCGTGAGCCGCACGTTCTGCCCCCTCTTGCCTATCGCGAGGGAAAGCTGCTCCGGCTCGACGGTGATGTTGAGGGAGCGGGTCGCCTCGTCCACGTCTATCTTCTTTATCTGCGCCGGCTGGAATGCCTTCATGGCGAAGGATTTCAGGTCGTCGTCGAATTCGACGATGTCTATCTTCTCCCCGTTGAGTTCGGATGTCACGTTCTTGACCCTCATGCCCTTCATGCCAACACATGCGCCGATGGGGTCTATGTTCGGGTCCTTGCTTGTGACGGCGATCTTGGTGCGCAGTCCGGGCTCGCGGGCTATCTTGCGTATCTGCACTATGCCGTCATGTATCTCGGAGACTTCCCGTTCGAAGAGCTTTGCGACGAATTCCGGCGCCGTTCTTGTGAGAATGAGGCTCGGCCCCGAGCCGGAAGTCTCGACCGATCTGAGCAGTGCCGATATCCTTTCCCCCTGGGAATATACATCCCCCGGCATCTTGTCGTGCAGGGAGAGTATCCCCTCGGCCTTGCCGAAGTCAACGATGACTGCGCCCGACTCGAACCTGCGGACTGTCCCGCCCACTATCTCGCCAATCTTGTCCTCGAACTCCTCCTTGACTATCGCCTTTTCGGCCTTGCGGAGCTGCTGCGTGATGGTCTGCTTCGCGGCCTGGGCGGCTATCCTGCCGAAGTTGCTGGGGGTCACCTCCCATTTGATGCTGTCCCCTATCTTCGCGGATGGAAGTTTCGTCCTCGCCTTCTGAAGCGTTATTTGGTCGTCGTTGGGATTCGCCTCGACCACCTCGAGGATGGCCCATGCCTTGATGTCCCCGGTCTTCAAGTCGAGCTTCACCTCGATGTTCGTGGCAGGATTGATGCTTTTCTTCGACGCATTCAGAATTGCCTTCTCGACAGCCTCCGCGAGCTTCTCTTTGCCTATGCCGCGTTCCTGCTCCAGGTATTCGAGTATCGCAAGTAGTTCCTTGTTCATCGCTTCTTTCTCCCCGTTGTTCCCGAGTCGTTAGCACTAAAAGAGAAGAGCGGGCCTAGACCCACTCCGCTCCCGACCAGCCCTTCCTTTCCAGAATGGAATGGCGAAGTCAGTAATCTATTCCACCATGCGGTTTTTTCAATATAAAAAGCAAATAAATGCTTGAATAGTTTGCACGGTGCTGTATTTTACGCCGAAAATAAAAAGAGGATTACGATAATGGCGCATTCCAAATCTGCCGAGAAGAGGGCAAGACAGAATCTGAAGCACAGGGCGGCCAACAAGGCGAGAAACTCCGAGGTCTGGTCCATCGAGAAGAACTTGAGGGACGAGAAGGATGCGGAAAAAAAGAAGAAGATGCTTTCCATCTATTTCTCCAGGATAGACAAGGCAGTGAAGGCCAATGCGCTTTCCAAGGGCAAGGCTTCGAGGAAAAAGTCCAGGCTCGCCAAAGCGGCCAAGACAGCCTGATCCATGCCGTCTTGCAGCGATTGTCGCGTCGGCATCGTGCCCGTCGCCCGCGTACAAGACCTGCACGTCCATTCCGAACTGAGCTATTGCGCCGAAAAGGGGCTCGCCCCCGAATTCTACGCCGGGAAAATATCATCGTGTACCAACGGTGCCCCGGAATTGGTGTGCATCACGGATCATTCGATGGCTGCGTATTTCCCGGAAGACATCGCATGGAAGTGGGAATTCATATCCGACAGCTCGATATTCGACGCATGGAGAGATTCCGGAAACGAAAAACTTGCGAAGCATATTGCCTTGCTAAAATCGCTTTCAGGCAGAGGCGTGTCCGCGGGAATTGAAACTGAAATGATGGACGACGGCAGGCTATGCTTCGATCCGGCCTTCGCGGACAAGCTCGACATCGTCATCGGAAGCGTCCACTTCCTTCCACCTGTCCCCCACGAGGAGATTTTCGGGTCCTGGCTTTCACATACGATGAGGCTGATGAACAGCGGAATAGACATCCTCGGCCATCCCTTCCGATGGATAGCGGCCAAAATCGAGATAGGGGAGGATACGGTCAGCTCTGTGGTGGCGGAGGCGAAAAGATGCGGAGTGGCCCTCGAGCTCAATTCGCACTACAGGCATCCCCGGGAGGACATCATGATGCTGAGGGCCTGCGCCGAGGCCGGCGCAAAAGTCACAATAGCCTCCGACTCCCACCGCAAGGAGGAGTTCGGCGACTACTCATACCATATGGACATCATGGAAAAGGCCGGCTACAGCCTTCCCGGCTACGGACTGGTCAAAACCGCAATACGGCATTAGATTAGCACTTTCAATTGCAACTAAAACGGGAGGACCTCCAATGGCAAAAGGAACTTTGACACAGAAAATAATATCCGCGCATCTCGTGTCGGGCGGGGAGCGGACAGGCTCCGAGACGGGAATAAGGATAGACCACACACTGACCCAGGACGCGACGGGCACCATGGCATACCTCGAACTCGAGGCCATGGGCGTGGAACGCGTGAAGACCGAGATCTCCGTGTCATACGTTGACCACAACATGATGCAGAACGGCCCCGAGAACAGCAACGACCACCTCTATCTGCAGACCGTCGCCGCGGCAAAGGGCGTATGGTTCTCGCGTCCCGGAAATGGAATCTGCCATCAGGTGCATCTGGAGAGGTTCGGAGCGCCAGGCAAGACCCTTCTCGGCTCCGACTCGCATACTCCGACCGGCGGAGGAATCGGCATGCTCGCAATCGGGGCGGGCGGACTCGATGTGGCGCTGGCGATGGCCGGACAGCCATTCAGGCTCGCATATCCCAGGGTCGTGGGAATAAAACTTGAAGGCAGGCTCCCTGAATGGGTCGCCGCCAAGGACGTCATCCTCAAGGTTCTCAGCATCCTCAGCACAAAGGGGAATGTCGGCTCGGTCGTCGAGTATTTTGGAGAAGGGGTGAAGTCCCTGAGCGTCCCGGAGAGGGCGACAATCACCAACATGGGCGCCGAACTCGGGGTCACCACGTCCATATTCCCCTCCGACGAAAGGACTCTCGAATTTCTCAAGGCGCAGGGCCGCGAGAAGAGCCACACCGCGCTGTCCGCCGATCCGGACGCCGAATACGACCGCGTCATCAAGATAGACCTTTCATCCCTCGTCCCTCTCGCCGCTTGTCCGTCGAGCCCGGACAACATACGCAGTATCGAAGAGCTTGCCGGCACTCCAGTTTCGCAGGTGGTGATCGGCTCCTGCACCAACAGCTCCTTCGCCGACCTCATGCTCGCGAGGGAGATTCTCAAGGGAAAAATGGTCTCGGAAAAGGTATCCCTCGCCATAGCCCCGGGAAGCAGGCAGGTGATAAGGATGCTCTCGGACTGCGGCGCGCTCTCCGACCTGGTGTCCAGCGGTGCACGGATACTCGAATCCTCCTGCGGCCCTTGCATCGGGCAGGGATTCAGTCCCGCCGACGGAGCGGTGTCGCTGCGAACGTTCAACAGGAACTTTCCCGGCCGCACGGGCACGAAAAACGACGCCGTCTATATCGTTTCGCCACTTGTCGCCGCGGCTTCGGCGCTTGCCGGCTCCATCGCCGATCCGAGGAATCTCGGAATGAAATTGCCCAGGATTGAAACCCCTGCGAAATTCGCAGTTGACGACAGGATGATAATCCCGCCCGCTCCGGCCGGCACGAAAGTGGAGATAATCCGCAAGCCCACGATAGGGGAGCCGCCCGCAAACAGGCCTTTGCCGGAGAACATAGATGGAATAATCGTAATAAAAACCGGCGACAAGATCACTACCGACCACATCATGCCCGCAGGAAGCTACCTCAAATACAGAAGCAACATACCGGCATACTCCAAATACGTCTTCGAGCCCCTGAACGAGAAAGGGAAAGCGACTTTCGCGGAACGGGCCGCAGGCATCAGAGACTCCGGAAAGCACGCGGTGATCGTAGGCAGGGACAGCTATGGACAGGGCTCCTCGCGCGAACATGCCGCAATATGCCCCATGTATCTCGGGGTCAAGGCAGTCATCGCGAACTCCATCGAGAGAATACACTCCGCCAATCTGGTCAACTTCGGGATAATACCCCTGATCTTCGACAATCCATCCGACTACGACGCAGTAGAGGAAAATGCGAAAATCGCAGTCCGCGATATTCGCAGCCAGCTCAGACCGGGGGCAAAAATAAAGGCGGTCCTGTCCACGAAGTCCGGCGAAAAGGAAATAACCCTCTCTCACAAGCTCACCGACGAGGATGTCAAAATCATTCTCGCCGGAGGAAGACTGCACTGCTGATAAATATTCGGGGATAGCCGAATATTTATTAGATTTAAGCCCGAAACTTGCAATCCCAAAAAAAAGTATTACTTTACTGCCATTAAAATATTATCAGGAGAGCAGGAAATGACTACAATATCTCTGAAGATACCGGACATGGTCAATCAAAAAATTTCTCAGGTTGCTGAAAAACGCGGAATAAACAAGTCGCAGTTGATCCGTCAGGCACTGGAACGGATGCTCGAATCAAAGGATTCCATAAGCTCTTCGTGCCTGGAAGCCGCGTCTGGACTTGCCGGTTCTCTAAACGGCCCGATTGATCTCTCATACGACAAAAAACACATGAATGGCTTCGGCAAATGAAGGGACATACGATAGTTGATACCGGGCCGATTGTCGCTCTTTTGAACGGTAGGGACAAGTTCCACGGCTGGACATGTGATATCCTTGATCAATTTTCCGCGCCTCTCCTCACTTGCGAGGCGGTTCTTGCCGAAGCATGCTTCCTGCTACAGGAAATACCAGGAGGACAAGACGCAGTCTTCGAACTCCTCGCGCGAGATGTGATACGGCTCAACTTTCAGATTTCAGAACACAAGAGTTCTGTTCGATCTCTAATGACCAAATACTCGAGCGTTCCGATGTCATTGGCGGACGCATGTCTTGTGAAAATGACCGAGCTACACGACGATTGCTCCTTGATAACGCTCGACTCAGATTTCACCATATATCGGAGAAATGGAAGGAATGTAATCCCAATTATCATGCCAAAGCCTATATAATGATGAAAGATCTAAAGGAAATCATCAGCGAATTCATGCGAAAGCATCCTTGGATCTCGTCTTTCATAATTCTCATCCTCTCCCTTCTGCTTGTCTGGCAGCTCTGGATAGCCTCGAACAAGGCCGAACTCCATCGCCTCGAGGCGGAAATCAAGGAGAAAGGCGAGCCACTGACCCATGAT
>DYMC01000253.1 GCA_020721745.1 Lentisphaera sp.
GTTTCAATCCACGCCCCTCGCGTGAGGGGCGACCCTCATACCATAAGTTCTTGATGGATAGAATGCAAATTGCTGGATTGTGCGAAGGCTTGGATTTCGGGGAGGGTATCTTGTCGTTTTTGTCGGCAGTTCGTCGCAAATTATTTTTTACAAGGGGTTTGTGAGTTTTGCGAAGCCTGCTGGCGGGATGTGAACACTTGGGGTTCGCGCGAGGGGGTTATTCTTCAAATGATGAGGGGGCCTTCGAGGTCCTGGCTCGGCTTGGCGCCAATGTGTTCGACTCTGCCATGCCATTTGTTTCCGAGGAAGTAGAAACGGAGGCTGTCTTCCTTTTCATTTATTTCTTCGATCAGTTGGTTTTTCATGTAGGTGAACTGAGTTTGGTCCACCAGGCATTCGAAGACGGAATTTTGGACTCGCTGTCCGTGGTTCAGACAGATTTTAGCGACGTGTCTTAGTCTTTTTTGTCCACCTTCTGATGATGTTGAAACATCGTAGCTTACTATTACCAGCATGATAGCCTCATATTTGTATTCATTTCCAGAAAAAGGGTGGATATGATTCGATGTCTCTCCTGATGCATCTTGCGAGGAGGAGAGCCTGGACATAGGGAATCATTCCGAAGGAGATTTTCTCTTCGATGAACGGATGGAATATCTCCTCTTTCTTGCGTTCCTGATAAGCTACGAGTACTTCCTTCCGGGTTGCATCATCCATCAACACGGCGCCGGATTCCGTTTTTCTGAATCCTTTCGCCTTTACCCGCTGCAGATTGATCAGGGACAGGACGAGCCTGTCGGCGAAGAATGGCCTCAGTTCCTCCATGATGTCGAGGGCGAGGCCCGGCCTTCCGGGTCTGTCGCAGTGCAGGAAGCCCACGCAGGGGTCGAGCCCGACGGCCTCGAGCGCCGACTCCACGTCGTGTGCGAGCAGGGTGTAGACAAAGGAAAGCATGGCGTTGACATTGTCCAGTGGCGGCCTTTTGTTTCTCCCTTCAAATTTGAAGTCCTCTTTCTGGGACACTATGAGATTGTCGAATAGAGAAAAATAGATTCTTGCCGAATCCCCCTCTATTCCTCTTGCGCTGTCCACCGAGGAGGCGGCATCGAGCCTTGCGATGCTGTTTTCGAGATACTTCATGGCCTGCTCGACCTCCACGGAGCCGGGAGCGTGATCCCGGGCATATCTGTGGAGGACGGCCCGTTCATTGGATATTTTGCCTGTGATGATGTTTCTGACGATCTTCAAGGATGCCTTTTCATCGTCGGCGATACGGTAGTGTTGTCTTCGCAGGAGCACATTTCCGCTGTGATGCCCATGGACTCTTGCGAAGAATCTGCTGTTCTCGCTGAGAAAGCTTATCAGGACATTGTTTTCCGCGCAGAGAGCCATGAGGGGCGGGCTCGCCATGACGTTGCCGAAGCAAATTATTCCGCTTATTGTGTGTATTGGGAGACGCAGTTTGACAATTCTCTCCACTGAGATTATCACGCATTCACCCTCCTTGTTGAGGTATGCGCCCTGGGTGGTCACGAAAAGCGTGTTGAGAAGTTTTTTCATATATGGGCCTCTTCCGATGACATTGAGGAGATATACAGGGATACGCTCTTTCCGCTGATCTTCGGCAGGCACAGATTGACCAGGGAGCAATTGGAGCATCTGGCCTTTTCGTAAACTGCGGGAGGCGACTGCTCCTGCCTCAAGAGTTCGTGGGTCTTTGCGCAGGTTTCGGCGCTTAGGCTCCTTAGACTTTCATCGAACAGCACGATTGTTCTGTGTTTGGTTTTTCCATAGAACAAAGCTCCTTCGGGGATTGATGTTGACAGCATCTCCTCCAGGCAAAGAGCCTGTGCGCAAAGCTGCACCTCGTCGCATCTGTTCTCCTTTGGCTTGCCCCGCTTGTACTCGACCGGATATGGCTGCCATGTTCCATTGTCCCGCCTGTGGAACTCGACCACATCGGCCTTGCCGGAGAGGCCAAGTTTGACTGATCTGATAGGAAGGCCATATTCGATCCGCAGAGTCTCGCCTCTTTCGGCGGCTTTCTGGTCGTCTGCGTTCTTGTGCAGTATGTTTCCCTCCGCAGTGAATATGTTGTCCTCCCAAATCTGCTCGACATGTATCAGATGGCACTGTCTTTCACAAAAAAGGTAGTGCTGTAGAGCGGAAAGCTGGATGAATTCGTCTTCAGAATACACATTTACCTCC
>DYMC01000254.1 GCA_020721745.1 Lentisphaera sp.
CAAGCTCCTTGTCGTTGCCGGTTTTTTCAGCGGAAAAGGCCAGGAAGGGGAAAAGAAGCAAAAAGAGGAGGAGACGTTTTCCAAATCCGCACGGGAAGGTTGGAGGAGATTTTAGCGGATTCTTAGCGCAGTTGGGGGTGGCAATGCATAACTTGATCCATTACAAGGAGTTATGACGAATTTTCCGGTTTCTTCCATAAAAACTTTCATTATTTTCTTGGAGCCAGTTTCAAAATTACGGAGCGAAGCTACACCGGAGAGGTGAAAAGTCAAGCCATGATGTGAAGAATCTGAGAAAAGATGTTGAATTGTTTCAAGCATTGTTCTTCAACTCGGATATCTTGATTTTCCTTGTCTTCGTCTGCAGGAAGAGGGTGGGTTTCTGGACGACTTCGTCCTCGATGGACTTCAGGTCTTTCATCATCGAGCCGAAGTCCTGGTGTCTATGGGCTGGATCCTGCGCTGTCATATTTTCGATGAGTGCGACGAGCTTTGGATTGTGGGTGGAGAGTTTTTCCGACATCTGTTTGCCGGTGGCCGGCTCGATGTGCTTGGCTACCAGTTCGTTTATTTCGGTTTCGGAGAAGTAGGTTTCGCCCTTGAGCATGTGATACAATATCATTCCGAGGCTGTATATTTCGCTGAATTGTCCTTCACTGCGCCCGATTATTCTCTCTGGAGGCAGGTAGAACGGCGAGCCTTCGAGCTCGTCGTGCGCCAACCCGTGGACGAGTGCCTCGCTCTCAGGTATGCATAGCCCGAAGTCGCATAGCTTCACATTTCCGTTCTTATCGAGAAGGATGTTTTCCGGCTTGAGATCCCTGTAGAGAAATCCTCTCGAGCAGATGTACTTTTCGGCCTCGATGATCTGCATGGCGATGTTGAGAGCCCTCCTGTCCGAGAGATGCCTCTTCCTGGAGATGTATTCGTCGAGGCGCTCCCCGGCGACGAATCTGAAGACGAGGTAGGCGTTTCCATCCTCCTCGCCAGATTCAACGAGCTCGACGATGTTCTTGTGCGGGCCTATCGCGGAAATGGTCGCGGCGTCCCTGAGCAACCTCTCATGGAGCTTGCGCTCCGATCTTTTTGAAGGGGGGACAAATTTCACCGCGAAGCGCTCCTCGCTGTTGGCCCTCCTTGCCTTGTAGACGAAGCCTTCGCCGCCGCCGCCGAGGGGCTTGTAGATGAGGTATTCCTTGAAGCGCATGGGAATGAAGGCCGCTGTTCCGCATGAGCGACAGTTCTCGACCTTCAGGGATTCGCCGAAGTCCAGCCTTGCGCCGCATTTGTTGCAGAGCAGTATGCCCTTGTCGAACTGTTCGGCGTAGGGAACCTCCACGTATTCAGGCTTGTCCGCGCCCCTGGTCTGGAAGAACCCCATGAACTTCCTAAATTTCTTCAGCGGCATGACTTCCTCCATTGTCGGAGAATATATCATGGCTCCAACGGACTTCAAACAGTCGGAGACTCCGCTCCGGCGCGATGCGGGGTTGTTTTTGGCGGAATCAAATGTATCTTCCGGAAAAAACAGAGGTGGAATATGAAGATCCATGCGGTGCCGCTCATCGCCCTTTCGCTTCTCGCGTGCGGATGCGAGACCTTCAACGACTCCTACAGGAGAAGCGACAACTATCTTGCGGCGAGACAGGCAGCCGGTGCCCCCCGCGCCCAGGACCAGCAGCTTGCGCAGCTCTCCGCCAGCGTCGCGGCGCTCAATGCAAGCAATGCCGAGATCGTCAGGCACATCAACGAGATCAACCAGAAGATCGCCGCCCTGCAGCAGAACGACGCGGCCATGCAGGGAGCCGTCAACTCCATCAGACAGGACATGGACGCGACGAGGAAGTCGTGGCAGACAGCGAACGAGAGGATGATAGACCAGATAAGCTCGGAGATGAGCAAGGCCATAAAAACGCCTTCATCGGGCGGAAAGAGCGGTGGGCCTGTCGGGACAGGCGACTTCTATGTCCACACTGTCGAGGCTGGAAACACGCTGAATGCGATTGCCAAGGCGTATGAGGTGACGGCGGACGAAATCAGGGCCGCGAACGGCATGAGCAACGACCTGATAAGAGTCGGACAGAAATTATATGTGCCGAAGAAATAGCAGGGATGGGCGTTTTACCGTTTTCCCGTTCAGCGTTCCCACGTTCATCGTTCAGCGTTGACACGTTCACCGTTCAGCGTTGACACGTTCACCGTTC
>DYMC01000255.1 GCA_020721745.1 Lentisphaera sp.
CTAGAAGTAAGGGTCTAAAATCGGAGAGCCTGCTTTGCAATCACTGCAGACTCGCTTTTAACATAAGGCCTACTACATGCCGGCCTTTTTCTCCAGGACTTCTAGGGAGACCTCCTGGTATCCGCATGGCTCCATGGTGAACGATGCCCTGCCTCCGCTGAGCTTGGGAAGCGACTTGCTGAAGCCGAACATCTCCGACAGAGGGACTTCGCAGACGAGCCTCTTCACTTCGGGCAGACTCTCCATGCCCAGTATCACAGCCCTCTTTGCCTGAAGAAATCCGTTGATGTCGCCTATGTTCTGCTCGGGGGACGTTATCTCCAGTTTTACGATCGGCTCCAGTATCCTGGTCCCTGTCTTCACTGCCTTTGCCACTGCGTCGAGAGTCGCGCCGGCGACGGCCGCATCGTTTGTGGACTCGTTCCCGGAGATATCGAGGAGCTTCGCCCTCACATAGACGAGGGGATAGCCCCAGTTCCCACCCGTCTTCAGCCCGTTCATGAGGTTCTCCTCGGCGCTTCTGGTCCATGATGATGGAATCGCCTGCGCGTTCCTCATCGCGTTGGAGCTCTCGATCCCCTCCTCCAGCCTCATCACCGGCTCGAAGCCCACACGGACCGCGGCGTAGAACCTGTTCTCCCCGATGACCCTGTCGAAAACGCCGTCAACTTCGCATGGCTCCAGAAGCGTCTCCCGGTAGGCGACCTGCGGCTCGCCACTGCGGAAGTCCATATGGAACTCATCCCTCAGCTTGTGCGCACTGACCTCCAGATGCAGCTCGCCCATCCCGGACAATATCATCTGGCCGGTCGCCTCGCTCTTTTTCCAGAAAAGTGTCGGATCCTCCCTGCAGAGGGTCTGGAGTGCGAACTCGAGCCTGTCCTTGTCCTTGCTGCTCCTGGCCTCGACAGCCATCGAGATGACCGGCTCCGGAAAGACTATCCTCTCCAGGGAGACAGGCTTGTGGAGCGAGCAGAGAGTGTCGCCGGTGGATGTGTTCGACGGGCCGACGACCCCGATGATGTCTCCCGGCCCCGCCTCCTCGACTTGCTCGACGTTCCTGGCATAGAGCCTGAGCAGCCTCTTGCCTCTGACTTTTTCTCCAGTCCGCGGGTTGAGGAGCGTGTCCCCGGCCTTGATCTTCCCGCTGTAGGTCCGCATGTAGAGTAGATCTCCGCTCGACGAGGCTATTATCTTGAAGACAAGGCCGCGGAACTCTGGATCGGCGACGGAGCATTCCATCTCCTCGTTTGTCTTCGGGTTGAACGCATGGAAGCCACCCCTTTCGGAAGGCCCGGGCAGATAGAGCAGAACCGCGTCGAGCAGCGGCTGGATGCCTATGTTCCGCTTCGCCGAGCCACAAAGAACCGGAACAATCTTCCCCTCTATCACCAGCCTGCGAATTTCGCGGCGCAAGAGATCCTCCGAAACGGAGCCGGAAGAGATGAACTCCTCCGATATCGGATCGGAGAAGTCAGACAGCGACGATACCATCTCGTCGCGCCAGATCCCGGCGGGCCCGTCGCCGGCGGCGACAGGTTCCGCGACCACGGCTGAACCGTCATCTCCGGCGAAACGAAGCGTCCTGAGCCCCACAAGGTCCAGCACGCCGGAAAGGGAGTCCTCCTCCCCGACCGGGATCTGGAGCGGGACCACCCTTTTCGCCGGGAACTTCCTCTTCATTTGCTCCAAGGTCCGCTTGAACGATGCCCCGAACCTGTCCAGCTTGTTTATGAATGCGATCTTGGGGAGGGAATATTTCTCCGACTGCCTCCACACCTTCTCGCTCTGCGCCTCGACGCCTTCCACGCCGCTGAATATCACCACGGCGCCGTCTATCACGCGCAGACAGCGCTCCACCTCGGCGGTGAAGTCTATGTGCCCTGGAGTGTCTATCAGATGCACCAGATGGCTCCGCTCCCCGAGCTTCCACTCGAACGATGCCGACGCGGACACTATCGTTATCCCCCGCTGGCGTTCCTCGTCGAGATAGTCCATCACCGTGTTGCCCGAATCCACCTCGCCCAGCTTGTGCGTCTTGCCGGAGTAGTAGAGGAAGCGCTCCGACGTGCTGGTCTTGCCGGCATCTATATGGGCGATTATGCCTATGTTGCGTATGCTCTCGGTCATCGGATCCTGTCGCTTTTCCACCCGGTATTCTAGCCTCTTTTGGAGAAAGTTCCAGAGGGGCAG
>DYMC01000256.1 GCA_020721745.1 Lentisphaera sp.
ACTCGGTCACCTGCTCGGGGAGAAAGTACATCCCATCCCGTTCGGAGAACCTCTGGGAAATCCCGGCATAGAACTCTGCAGCAGAAAGCGGAATCGTCACGCCGCGCTGGACGTGGAAGGCCACCATGCGGTCGAAAAGCAGATAGTTCTGTCGCTCAGCAATGACTTCAGCCTGACCGTCTTTGGAGACAAAAACCGGGAGTTGCTTCAGGTGGGTACGGACAAAGTCCCAGACGCCTTCCTCCGTTCCCGCCTCGAGTTTGAAGCGATCCTCGAGACCGCCATTGGGCTTGTATGCGGAAATGACCAGGTCCTGCTTCACCGCACCGGCCGCCGTCACCTGGTTGAAACTGCCCTGCTCGCGATCCAGCGTCCGGACATCGGCGACGACAAAACCGGCATCGCCGATCGCCTCCTGAATGGCCGTCCACACGAGGTTTTTCGAATTGTGGAACACCACCGTCATCCACCGCCCCGGTTTCAACACACGGTAGTATTCGGCAAAAGCCCTTCGCATCAAATCGGAATAGACAGAAAGCGTCTTCTTCTTCAGTTCATCCCACAACACCTCGTTTTCCAGCCGCGAAAACAGATTATGCCACGCCTCGATCAGCAGGTTGAGATCACCGTACTTGATCGCGTCACCAAAGGGCGGGTCGGTGTAAATGTAGTCTATGCTCTTATCCGGAATGGGCGACTGCAAGGACGATGCGGTGGAAATGGTAATTTGCCTGCTCTGTGGTAGTTGCTGGGCAGCAAGCATTTTTTGAAGCCGCTTGTATTTGCCGTCTAAGTTATACGAAGAAGATGTCTCGGATACGACGGGACGAATATAATAAACGCCCTTCATGAATCTTCCAACTTGTGAACCACCTATTCTTCCGAATTGGATCGCTTCATAGCCATTCATTAGCGTCATGCCAGCAACACACTGTTCCACCATAAACTTCAGAAACCCCCGCACCCGCGTATCCGGCCATTCTCCAGCAATACGCCACATCGTGGAAAGCGCATGGAGTGCGCGCGGAAGATAAAATTGGTGATAGTGGGTAATGCCGCGCTCCGCCAGGTGGTTGCTGTCACGCATGGTCCCAATTGGAAGTTTCGCAGTTGGGAACCAATCTCTGGGTTGGTCATTCGCCAGGCGGTTGATCAGCGCCAGATCAGCGGCGTCTAGTTTCTTGCGGTATTTGGTCTTATCGCCGGGCAGGGTGTATTCTATTTCGACCGGAACGTAGGTGACCTTGCGCACCGTTTCGCCGATGGCCTTGTCGAAGTAGCTCGTGTATTTATGCTCGCAGCTTCGGGTGGTGAGCGCAGCGCGGCAACCCGGGCATTCGAATTCACCGGCGAACTTGCCGGTTTTGGGGTCGTAGGCCTGGTCCATGAAAACGGCATCGCCAGCGCAGTTGGGGCAGGTGAAGACTTCGGACCAGACCACATAGTTGATACGGCCTTTCCGCCTGCCGTCCGTGTGCAGGGTCTCGTACATCCAGCCGAGTTCCGCATCAATCTTCTTGAAGAAACTATCAGCCGCTTTCTTGAACTCACGGGCTGAAACATCCAGATTGAGGTTGTAGGCAATGAAATTGGCAACAGGCGAAAGGTCGATAAGGATCGGCCGCCGTGCT
This sequence comes from Lentisphaera sp., assembly GCA_020721745.1. GTDB lineage: Bacteria > Verrucomicrobiota > Lentisphaeria > Victivallales > GWF2-50-93 > DYMC01. The sequence goes on from DYMC01000256.1 coordinate 1,632, forward strand.
CCCCAGCGAGGCGACGGAAGGCCGTTCTTTTCCCATTCGGCTTCAAGGGTCGTTTTGAACTCCGCTTCCGGTTGGCCGCAAAGCTGTGCGGCCACGCCCGTCATGCCCGAACCTGAGAAGCCGTCCAGCACGATATCCCCTGGCTCCGTGTAGTGTAGGATACATGGCATAGTGGCCAGATGGGGGATCTTGGAATGGTACGAATGCGCCGTGTAGATGGGATGCGTCTTTCCCGCACCCGTGTCGCTTGCAAACGGCTCGCGATGGTAGGACTGAGGACTGAGTGCTGAGGACTGAGTATTTTGGTCTTCCTGCTCAGTCCTCAGTCCTCGTTCCTCAGTCCTTTCCTTACTCCAGTGAGCGATGAAATCGCGAACGAACGGGTTCGGGCAGGCGGTGTAGTACGGCGGGTCGGAGAGCGCCAGGATGTCCTCGTCCGATCCGATGGGGAATCCCTCGATCTTGCGGAACTCTGGGTCCTTCAGCTTCTCGCGCAAAATGCCGAGGAAATGCTTCCGCCGCTCCTCGTCGTTCGGGAACGTTAG
>DYMC01000043.1 GCA_020721745.1 Lentisphaera sp.
AAACTCTGCGGCTCTGTGGTCATTCTTTTTGGTTGCGGCCACAGGCCGCCTTGGTGGTTTCCAACCTTTCTAGAGTGTCCTGAGCAGTTCCGTGAAATCCTCGATGCTGGGGGATGCGAGATAGGGGTTCAGGCGTTTCTCGTCCCCGAGGCTTCGCGAAGGGACGCTTCCGTAGTCGTGTCCTGGGAAGACGATGTTCGAGTCGGGAAGGAGTTTGATCCGGGAGAGGGTATGGAACATGGTCTTTGGTTTGCAGTATCCGATGCAGTCTATGAAGAGGGTGTCTCCGGTGAATATCGCGGAGTCGTCGGAGAGCCTGTAGACGATTCCGTCCTCGCTGTGTCCTGGGGCATGGATGGCTTCGATGAATCCGGAGCCGAGATTAATTTTTTCTCCATCATCGAGAGAAATGTCGTGGGGGACTTGCGATTTCGGGTGTGCTGCGATTTTCGCAGGAAAGAACTTGCGAATCTCGCCGAGTCCGGAGACGTGGTCGAAGTGGCCGTGAGTCAGGAGGATGGCCTTTGGCTTGATGCCGGGGATTTCTGTGATTTCCGTTTTTATGCGTGATACTTCTCCGCATGGGTCTATCACCACGGCCTCGCCCGAGCTTCTTTCCGCCACGAGATATGAGAAGTTGCTGTCGAATCCGCCGACGCGGATTTGCTTGACGATGAAATCAGACATAGCTCAGTATGAATTTCTCCTCGCCGAATTCGACGATGTCGCCCGGGTGGACGGTTCTCTTGCTTATGCGTTCGCCGTTGACATAGGTGCCGTTGGTGCTGTAGCAGTCGAGCAGCATTATGTTCGTGTCGTAGGAGATTATCTGGGCGTGCTTCTTGGAGACTGTCCTGCTGTTGACCACCACGTGGGCCTGGCTTGCATCTCTTCCGACGAATCCGGACTTGCCCGGCGCCGGGACGTAGAGCATGCTTTTGCTGGTGCCGTCGGAGTTTCTCGATGCGGGTATGAGCACGAGTTTTTCGGCGTTTATCCTCTCGATGCCGGTGCTCATCTTGACTTCGGCGCTGTCGAAGCTGTCCGGGAGATTGAATGTCAGATGGTTGTTGCCTATCGAGATGGTGGAGCCTCTAAGGATGATACTCGGTCCCGTGGCGGGAGCCGAGTTGACCAGGATTGGTGTCTTTGGATCGAGAGGGGCGACGTAGAACTCCCTGTTCTTCTCGTATATGGCTGCCGTGAAATCGGAATCCGCGGCGGTGGCGAAGTCGCAGCACTGGTGTTTTCCCAGGAGGCAGAGCGAATCTATCGGGAAGCAGTGTTCGGCGCCGTCCTTCATGAGCGAGAATTCATTTCCCTTCGGGGGGCCGTCGTGAAGTGCCTTGCGGACTCGCCCCTCGTTGTTCAGGTATATCATTATGAAGAGGATTCCGGTGTCGCGCGCGACAAGGCTCTTCTCCCCTTTGGCCACCATGAAATGGTTTGCGTTGCGTCCGTTGAAGGCGAATTTGGCCCCCGCTCTTCCGCTGTTGAGGATAATCCACTTGTCGTCGCATTTCTGCATGACCAGGGAGCCTTTGAAGGCGGGCAGGGTGTTCGGGGGCAGGTCCGACTCCTGTGCGTTCTCCGAAATGACTATCCTTTCTTTTGCCCCGTCGAAGATCTTTTCCTTCCATCCGGCTTGTCCGGGGATCATGAGCATGATCCGCCCCGAGGCGGTTTCGGTCTTCACGCCCTGCTTTTTGAGATTTACGTTTGTCGAGTCTCCATCGGGATTGATAACGTCCATGGCGGTTCCCATGTTTGAGTAAATATAGTTCATGTTCGCTCCTTTTCCTCTTTTTCCTTCATGAATCGGAACAGCAAGGAGCATGCCAAAAGTCATTCAGCAGCGTATTTTTCTGGATGAAATTAATTTTTTTGCCGTTGTCTTCTGGACTTTTCCATCGGGCCAGCGCAGTATGATCGGGGCCTTCTTCGGAATTGACAAGGAAATACGCATTGTGTCGCCGCTGCGCTGGACTTCCACGGAGGCGATGCCGAATGGCGTAGGTGCCTTTCCGGAGATTTTGGGGAAGGGAGTCTTCCCCGGGGCCAGGAGGATGGTCTTGAATCCGGGCGATCCGGGTTTGACCCCCAGAGAGCAGCATGTCATCTCGTATAGCGGGGAGGAGCTCCAGGCATGGCAGTCGCTTCTGGGGTTCAGCGGAGTTTCCGGGAAGGTGCTGAGTCCCAGGCTGAGCTGCTTCTTCCATAGTTCGAGATGCTGCCAGAAGAGTTCCGTGCATCCGGTCTTCTCCCATGCTCTGAAAAGGTAGAATGAAAAGTAGAGGGTCGCCTTGCTCATGCGCGGGTCGGAGAGCAGGCGCTTCGCCAGCGAGAGCGCCTCTTTGCCGTTCACGGCCCCTGCGATTATCGCCCATGCGTTCACATGCTGGCTTGTGAACTTCCTGCCGGGCATGTCGAGATATATCCCGTCTTCCCTGCATAGTTTGTTGACTGCGCGGATTGTGTCTGACGCGGTCCTCCTGAATCCCTTCGGCTCCAGTCCAATCTCGTCCGCGATGTCGGCGGCAGTTTTGCATGCATGGGCGAACTGCAGGCTGTTGATGGTGAGCGGACACGTCGTGTCCCGGGATGGATTTCCTCCCGGCCACTCCGGGAGCCAGTCGGTGAAGTTCCAGTATGGCAGATGGCCGACGAGGCCATTGGACAGCCTTCTCCTTTCGAACCATTCGATGACCGAACGGATTCCGGGGAACATCTCCCTGAGGAAGTCCTTGTCGCCGAAATAGTCGTAGTAGTCTTTCACCATCATCACCCAGTATAGGCTGAATCCGGGGATGACCTGCGTCCATGTGGATGGGTATCTGGACTGGGTGATGCCCTCGTCGAGGCGGGACCAGTCGAAATGCCTTATCGCCTGCTTCCCCAGCCTGCCGTCCCCGGTCAGGGCGTATGAGATGAGCGCCTGTATGCGCGTGTCGCCGACATACTGGAGCTGTTCGTAGTATGGGCAGTCGAAGTAGTGCTCGTTTGCGCAGAGGCGGGCGGTGCGCCAGGCTGTGTCCCAGACCTTCCGTGTTTCGGGATCGCCGGATTCGAATTCGGCCTTCATCCCGAAGGGATACATGCATGTGGTGAAGGACGGGGGCTGGATTTCAAGGCTGGTCCGGGCGCCATTTATCTCGATCTCGACAAACCTGAATGTCCTGAACCAGAACGGCTGGAAGCTGTTTTCCATCCCATCGAGGAGGAGTTTGTCGCTGTATCCGAAGACGACTCCGCGCGGGTCGTCCCTGACAAGCTTTTCGCCATCCACGAAGAGAGCCTCCGAGTATCTGATCAGGACTTCCGCGTTCTTCCCTCCTTTGAAGTCGAATCTGGGGAATGCCGTATTGAGCGAGCCTGCGTCAATCGTGATTTTTGCCCTGCCGGTGATCTTTAGAGGAGCCTCCCCGCGTATCCATCGTCCGGCGTTTTCCACGTCGAGATTGTCGCATCGGATGATTTTAGAGAATCTTTCCTCCTTCTCCTCCATGTGGGGGATCTGCCTAGGGACGAGCCACCATCTGCTGTATGGGTTTTCCAGCGATTCCCTGTGGATGGCAGGAGAGACCTTCGCCGGAGGCACCCATGATGATTCGTCCAGAGATGGCTTGTGGACATTCCTTTCTGAAAATGCAAAGGACAGCTCCTCCTCCGGCGGGCTTATCAGAAAAGTCTTCAGGGAGTCCTCCGAATCATGAGGCCTATTCTTTACGGACCTGTCCTCTTTGCAGAGCCAGGAGCCTGGCGTGTCCATGGATGTCTGTTTTTTCCCCTTGGAGAATACCCCACCGGCGACTAGGAAGGCAAGTCCGGTTCCGCATTCCGCGAGTGCGAGCTGTCTGTCCTCGGATATTTGCGGCTTGTCCCTGAACTGGACGACTTTTGCGCATAGGACATGTTCTCCGGGGGGCAGGGGGACGGCGTATGTCTCGTAATTCCAATGGCGCAAGTCGCTGCGACAAGGCCCTCTCCCGATGATCTTGCCGTCGAGGAACAGGATGTATCTGTTGTCCGCGGAAACGGAGATGCGAAGCTTGCAGTCGCGCCCCTTCACGGTGAATTTCCTTCTGAACCATGCATGAGAGATGCCGCCGCCGTTCCATCCAGGGTGCGTGCACCAGAGGCTGTCCTTGGAAAAAAGCGTGTTCATTCTTCTCCTTCGCGAGTTGATTTGATCGGGATTCTGCGTCCGTCGGGATGGTATTCAACAGTTTTTATCCGGATGAATCCGTCGTTTGTCCTGTAATACAAGTTGTCGAGGGCGTCTCTTCCGAAGAATCCTGATGCGAAGTCCGCGACGGCCGGTGGGAAGACGGTCCAGTCGCCCAGACGCTTGAGGCGTTCCTGGTTTGATCTTGCTATTTCCTCCAGCTTGTCCTTGAACCCGCCCGGCGGTTTCTTCCGGGGGCGCGATCGGTATATCGAATGCAGATCGGCGAGTTCCGCACCCATGATGTCGAGAGGGACCGCCTGCGATATGCCAAGTATTGGTCCGGAATCCATCTCGCCGCCCTTGCCGGTGTATGGCTGCGCGACAATCACGCTCGATCTTAGCGAGTCGAATCCTGCGAGGATGGCGGTCTCCACGGGGATGCAGTGGAGCCCGACGAGGAGGCGGTGTCCATCTTTCTCAACAGTGAGGTCGCCGGGATGGACGTTGAGACAGGGGAAATCCCCGCAGATGTTCGTGAGCGGGACGAATCCTGCGAGTATTCCGAAGTCTATGTCGAGGGGGAGGATGATTTTTCTCATTTCGTCCGTCCACTCGTTTCTTATGGCGCGGCCTTTTTCGGATGCGAGGCTTATGCTCTTCTCTCCGCGCGATAGGTAGAATTGCCGGATGTCGTGCAGCAGGAGAGGCACGGAGTGGGCTTCTGCGATTTTCGCGGCTCTGCTCGCGGGATTGTCGGTGAGGATGGCTGCCGGCCTCCATGCCGGGGCGTGGTGGCCCGCGACGGAATCGAGCAGTTTCTCCGCGTTGGTTCCGGAGCCGCTCATAAATATGACTGCCCTTGGGGGCTTTGCGGTGGCTTTGAAAAAATCCAGGACTTCCATAAAAACGACTTGATATTTGGTTTGGATGATGTAAGGTAGGGACTCTAAATCTGAAAAAGTCAAATACAAACTTTCGGAGGCTCATTTTATGAAAAAAGTGGCGTTGGCATTGGTGGCGGTCGCGGTCATGGCGGGGTCGGCGGTTCAAGCCTGGGATTGGATGACACCCTTCAAAGGCCCCAGCAAGGACATCAGGACACTGATTGTCGCCGGGAACTACACGAAGCATCGTGTTCTCGCCGAGCTGATCCAGATCGAGACGAAACAGCCGATACTTCTTCTGCCGGCCACGCCTGGCGGGAAGATATTCTTCATTCCGGCCAAGAACGAGGCTCTCGAGGTCGAAGACGCGAAGTTCACCAACTTCGTGAAGTTCACGAAGCCCGAGAAGATTCTGGTGATTGGCGATGGCGGCCCGGTCACGCAGTCATTCATAGACAGGATAGACCCCTACCAGACCAAGGTTGTGGTCCACAACAAGAACATGGAGATCGCCGCCGAGGAGATAGGCAGGCTGATGGACCTCACCGACCTTGCCGACGATTTTGCGAAGATAAACAAGGATCTGGAGAGCGGCAGGCTATATAAGTCCGGAAGCGAGGTTTCTGCCCCCGGCCCCGCGTTGCCCGCGCCTCCGGCCGTGCAGCATCTCCCCGCCGCTCCGTCCGCCGCCCCGGTTCTTCCAGCCAAGAGCGAACCCGTCCTGATCAAGGACAGCGAAGTGGTTCCGAAATGATGAGTTGAGAATTCTTGATCTTGAAAAGCCGCAGGTTCAACCTGCGGCTTTTTTTTATTTTTCAATCCTCTTCTCGGGGGCTTTGATGGCGATGTGCAATTCGCGGAGCTGCCTGGGCTCTACTTCCGACGGAGCGTTCATCATCAGGTCCTGTGCCTGCTGGTTGAACGGGAATGCGATGACCTCCCTGATGTTCGGCTCCTCGCAGAGCAGCATCACCATCCTGTCCACCCCGGGGGCGATCCCGCCGCGAGGGGGGGCTCCGAACCTGAATGCGTTTATCATCCCGCCGAACCTCGAATCAACCTGCTCCCTCGTGTATCCAGCGATCTCGAAGGCCTTGTACATGATGTCCGGGCGGTGGTTCCTTATGGCGCCGCTCGAAAGCTCGACCCCGTTGCAGGCAATGCCGTATTGCCAGGCGAGGATGTCCAGCGGGTTCTTGTTCAGGAGCGAGTCCATTCCGCCCTGCGGCATCGAGAAGGGGTTGTGGCTGAAGGCTGTCTTGCCAGTCTCCTTGTCCGTCTCGAACATGGGGAAGTCCACCTGTGCGATCAGGGAGAGCCTGTTGGCAAGTTCGGTGCGCACGGCTTCGCCGATCTCATTCGCCTTTTCAGGGCTGTCGGCAATGAAAAATATCGCATCTCCGTCTTCCGTCCTTCCGATTTTCCTTATCGTGTCGAGTTGAACCCTGGGGAGGAATTTCACTATCGGACTCTTCTCTTCTCCCCGGGAAGAGGATTATGTATGCCAGGCCCTTCGCCCCGAGGCTCTGGGCGAAGGCGATCATGTCGTCGTAGAACTTCCTCGGCTTGTCGGTGCCGAATCTCTCCATCGCCTCGCGGTAGGGGATGCGGACGAAGGGTGCCGCGTCCATCTTGCGCCTCCCGAACTTGGAGAATATCTCTGGCACGAGCGCACCCATCCTGCGATTTTCGCAAGTCTTCCGACGTCGGAGCGTCTCAGCGCGCCGCAAGTGTCGGTTCTATATTTCGACATATTCTTCCCCTTTGATTAGTGATGACTGAAAGGCGGGGAAGATAGCACCTGCCGGCAAATTTGCGAAATTCGCTACTGGAGATGCAACGTAAGAGTTCAGTAAACTCCGTCATTTTATATGTTTTCGACCCTAGAAGACCCCCAAAAATGAAAACACAGTTGAATGTCAAGTTTTAGTTTTGGCAAGACACATCACCGAACAAATCAGCGAATTTTTTTACGTCAAGTTCGATCATGACTGTCTTTTTTGAAACAACGAGAGATGACAAACATTTTAATACGCGAGGAGTTTGTCCTGTTTTTTCGTAGCTTTTCAGAAAGCGATTGCATTCATTATTGAGAATAAATATTGGCAAGTTGATTTCACCGGCCTTGAAGCTTTTTCCATGCATTTGTACCACGCCGTTCTTTACCCCAAATTCAACTACGGATACAAAGTTGATGAAAAATCCGAATATATTTTTGCTGCTTTGTATCACAACGCCATATTCGGACAAGAATATCTTGAGTTTTTTTTCTTGTCCGGTTCTCGATGATGAATAATAAAAGTATGAATCCAAAATAGCGTTTGCCTCTTCTTGAGTCAGTTCTACGTGATGTATCTCAGGGGGGGCTTGCTGGAATTTTGCCGGGGGGATCAATTTGTTCAAAGCCGTTCTTATCAGATGTTGGTCGGGCGGATTCGTGGTGCAATCAAGCGGAGCTCGATCGAACAGTAGCAAAGCCACGTAAAAAACAAATGAACATATCAACAATAAGACGAATGATATGATTACGACGCTCAGACGCCTCGTCATTTTCTTCTTGTTATTTTTGGATAATTTTGTAGAGATGGACATTGTTAGGAGGCACCCAATTTAATATTTCACAGCTTTCGTATGCTTGATCAATTGAATGTAGATACGCTGATTTTGAGGGACTTCCTTTTACGGAGAGCCTAAGCGCTCCCAAACGCTTATGTTTGATTCTTTTGTTGATTTGATGGACTTCTGTAAGCAATGACAATGGATCCCACCCCATGATACACAGTTGCTCTGGAGCAAGTTTAAGTGCTCTGGTATCAATGGCTTTTCCACTTTTTATGACTTCTCCTTCTACTATTTCTGTTTTTTTTTGTTGAGTCGTGGAAGTGACAATGAATGTACCTTCTCCCTGAGATCTTGTAAAATGTAAACCGTCGCTATTCCCTTGAATATCAACGCCATACCATGCGATGATCCTTGCGTTTTGAATGAGCAGGGTAGATGGCTTGTCAGCTAAATCAACTGTTCCGGAAACCCTGGCCTTAAGCAGCCAATCTTTGTATCTTGAAGGCTTGTTTTGTGCGTTTTTCCTGGATTTGCGGTAGAACTCCGAAATTTTTTCTGCTGTTTCAATGCTCTCCGAGTTCGGCTCGACAATGATTTGTCTTTCGAGGAGGCTTAGCGTTTCAAGGTCTTCGCCGCTGGGAAGTTTCCTGTGGACAGCGCCGCTCAGCATGCCGGAGATGGTGAATTCCATGCCTAGCAGTTCTCTTCTATTTTCATTGAATACAAGCTCCCATAATTTGTAGTCTGCGATATCCGATGGAATTTCGATTTTTTCTTCTTCTAATGGTGCTGACGTTTGTTTTTTGTTTTTAACCGTTTTCTGCGATGGGTGTCTTTCCGGGCTCATTAAAAAAGAGATGAGTTCGATATTGATTCTGGCCAGCTTGTCGTCAGCTATGTTTTCATCGTCGTCGGCAGAAAGGATGATTTCTCTCAATCCCTGCAAGGTACATAAGGTCCTCATGTCCTCTTGATATTTCTTTTGTTGAGCGACAAGCTCTTTTAGCATGTCTTGGAATTTAGTCTTTGTCCCAAGATATTTACTTGCAAGGTTGCCGTAAAGCTGCTCGGAATACATGGACCGGGGAAGATCGAAGTTGATATTTACGTAATCTTTCCTCAAGCACTCGTTTCTCAAGGGATCCACATGGTTCAATGTGTCGTCCAGTATATCCGGCTGGTATATTCTTATATTATTGTCAAGATATATGTAAACCCCTTTTTTACCCAGGAACCTTCCCTTCAATGTTTTGATTGTGCCGGAATAGCGGCAGCGGACGGATATTTCGTCTCCCATATCATACAAGGGGAATTTATCTTCGGCTTGATTAGATATGATTATTCTATCTCTATATGGGAAATCTAGATTGGTTTTTATCTCGACATACCTTTTAATCAATTTGATAAGTTGCGCTTCTGACTCCTCATCTTTTGCTTCGTCAAGGATGTCCCAGAGTTCATCTTCTTCAGAAATCCCAAATTTTTTTCTCAGGTAAGACTTCAATTCCTCCTCATCAAAATCCGGTGCCAGATAAAGGGAATGTTTGATTTTCTGGCGAAGCAGATTAAACAACATATCACGCTGTTGAGCCTCATTGGAGACAGTAGCAAGATTTTCATCCTTGTTTTCTGTGGAGGCATAAAGAACATCGATATTAAGCCATAAAGTGCAAAGCAGTAGAAATCCATGCCCCAAAACCCCGTAGAAGAGCGAGTGTTTTGGGGCAACCTTTAGCCTTTTATGGCATAATGTAAACGATATAGTGGCCTCATTAGTAATCGCCATTCCGTCTTGTTGGGTGGCCTTTTGTGCTTTCATGATCAAAGCTTGATGAGGTTCAGGAATTCATTTCTGGTGGTGCTTTTGGCGCGGAAGGCCCCGAGCATGGCCGATGTGACCATCATGGAGTCCTGCTTCTGCACTCCCCTCATGGTCATGCACATGTGCTGCGCCTCCATGACGACGCCGACGCCTATGGGCTTGATGGTTTGAAGTATTATGTCGGCGATTTGTCTGGTAAGGCGCTCCTGCAGCTGCAGCCTCCTTGCGAAGCAGTCCACGAGCCTGGAAAGCTTGCTCACTCCGAAGACCTTGCCCCTGGGGATGTATCCTATGTGGCATTTGCCGTAGAAAGGCAGCATATGGTGTTCGCACATGCTGTAGAACTCGATGTTCTTGACGATTATCATGTCGTTGCATTCCTCCTCGAAGATCGCGCCGTTTATCAGTTCCGTGATGTCCTGCTTGTATCCGGAGGTGAGGAATTCGAGTGATTTCTGGACCCGCCTCGGGGTGTCTTTGAGCCCCTCGCGGTCGGGATCTTCGCCGATGGCTTCCAGTATCTTTCTTATTTCATCCTGCATTTTTGGTCTCCATTTTTTTTGGATCTTCGGCCATCAGCTGTCCGCATGCGGCGCGGACGGTTCCGCCTTTTTCGATTCTTCTCGTGAACGGGACTTTACATTTCAGCAGCGTTTTTTCAAACTCGGCGACTGTCTGCCGGGAGGGCCGCCTGAGGTCGCTGAATGGATGCGGGTTGAAGGGGATGAGATTGATTTTCATCCCGTTCTTCCGGCAGAGCAGAGCCAGCTTCTCCGCGTCGCCCCTCCCGCAGTTTATCCCGTCGAGCATCACGTATTCCACCGTCACGATCCTCCCAGTGGCCTCCTTGTATCGCCTGCAGGCCGAAACGATATCCTCTATGCCGAATTTCATGCCCGGGACGATCTTCCTTCTAACAGCTTCGTCGGCCGAATGGAGTGATACGGCGAGGTTCCATGGGCGGCCGTGTTCCGCGAGTCTTATTATTCCCGGCACGTACCCGCTGGTTGATATCGTGATCCGGCGCGGTGACAGTCCGAATCCGGACGGGGAGCAGATGATATCCAGCGCGCGGAGCAGGTTGTCGAGATTCATGAGGGGCTCTCCTACGCCCATTACGACGATGTTGTCCGGGAGCGAGGATGAAATTGTCCGGCAGTGCATGAATTCCTCCAAAATCTCGTGCGCCTCGATGTTGCGCCTGAACCCGTCCTTCCCGCTTGCACAGAAAAGGCATCCGACGGGGCAGCCGCATTGGGAGCTGATGCAGAAGGTGGTTCTCCCGGGGGATTTGATGATGGCGTTCTCCACGCATTCGCCATCGGCGAATCTGACTAGTATCTTGGCTGTCCCATCGAGGGGATCGTCGTGGCGCACGACTGTCCTGGAGGATAGACAGAAGTAGGCCGTCTCGAGTGCGGAGCGGAGCGTGGCCGGGATATTCTTCATCTCCTCGAAGCCGCCGGCCTTTCCGGAGAATATCCAGTTCCTGATCTGTTTCGCCCTGAACGGCTCGAACCTGCTGTCGTCGAGAAATCCGAGGAGTTCCTCCTCCGACGCAAGAAATATGCTCTTCAGCTTCGTCTCGGGGGTGCCCGGATTCATTCCGTCCCTCTCTTTTTGCCGGAGGTATTTTCAATCCTCTCTCCAACCCAGAGGAATGATTTTTTCCGTCCTCCGTCGAAGGTCAACTTCTGGTTCCAAAGTCTTTCCGGCACCAGAGGCACTTCCGAGCTGAGCAGATAAACTGTCCGCGGGGATTGCGGAATGTCCTTCACGCCGTCCTTGAGCCGTCTCGCCCTGCACCCGAGATAGGCGATGGCCCCGTAGAAGTTGCCGGAGACCTCCGCCGTCTCGTATATCACCAGATCCTTGGATAAATCCTTTCCTGCGGCTTCGCGGATTTGGGCGGCCATTTTTCTCTGGGTTGAATTCTGCGCCCTGTATGGGATGTGGACGGCCCAGAAGAGGACCATCGCGGCGGTCGAGAGCAGCAGGAGAAGCTTGAATGCCGGGAGCCTGCGCATCGAGCGGAGTCTTTCGATGTATATGCATATTGCGACCGCGAGCAGGGACTGGGCGAGCCCAAGCTTCCAGTGTGTCGCCTGGAATTGGCATCCTTTCTGGAGGAAGGGGATTTTGGCCACCGTGTCTTTCGGGAGCAGGTAGAATATCGCCGAAAGCAGTGCCGCAAAAGCCACGATCCGGCCCAGATTGATCAGCATGCCGTTGATGCGGAGGGAATGCCTCCCGGCCAGGATGGCGTATCTCGATCCGGCCAGGATGGCGAGCGGTATCATCGCGAGGCAATAGTTGCGCGGGTCGTTCTCGGGTATTATCCAATTCATGAAGAAGAGCGTGAAGAAAATGGTCTTGAGGTATCTTGAGAAAATCGGATTTGGCTCTATCTCGTCGTATGCGGCGCAGAAGACGGGCCAGACGACGAATATCCATGGAAGGGTCCTGAGGAAGAAATCGAGAGGGAAGAGGAGGAGCTGCATGAGATATCCGCCGCTTATCTCGCTGGCAATGTTCTTGAAGGGGATGTCGTGGCCGTCTATCCACCTCGGATAGCTCCACATGACCACGAAGAAGGCCAGCGCCCCAAGCCCAAGGTAGAAGCCCGGCTTGTTGATGCGCGACCATATGCTCAGAGGCCTCCTCAGAAATACCAGAGGCAGGAAAAAGTAGAACAGCGCCTCCCAGCCAGTCGTATAGAAGGACAGGCCGCAGAGCGTGAACGACATGAACCAGGCCGCGCTCCAGCGGCCCCGCCCCATCCCCAACGCGAACCAGGCCAACCATGCCAGGAATATCCAGAAGAATGCCAGAGTGTCGGGAAATCCCTCTATTCCCTTGTCTATGACCACCACCGACGAGAAGAAGGCCGCCGTCGCCACGGCGGCGGCCCTGATCCCGAATGCGCGCTTCGAGCTTATCCATATGCCGGCGGAGATTGCCGCCACGAATATCACGGAGACGAGCCTCGTTGCGGTGGAGACCGGGACGCCGGCCTTTAGAAGCAGGGCTCCGGCCATGGGAAAGAGCGGGTAGGTCTCGCTGATGATTTCGCCGTGGGCGGATGTGTTCGGTTTGGAGAAGTTCATCTCGACGGCCATGGCGGTGTAGACCGCCTCCTTCCGCCAGCGGAACTCGGTCATGCCGAGCTGGGGGACAAAGTATATGAGGAGGAAGCAGAGGGAGAGCAGGCAAAGCAGGGCGGCCTGTCCCGGAATTTTTTCGTTTTCAAGATTTGAATTCGACATTTCCCATGCCAATATTCTATGTTTCGTTCCTCCCCTCGGCATCTCTCGCTTCCCGGGGCCGGAAACGTCAGTATCTTAACGCCGTTTCAGGAATTATCCATTCCAGGAAGCGGAATTCGCGGATGCGGCAATGAAAAAAAAACATGTAAAAGGCAAGGGGATCTTCATAACGTTCGAGGGGCCCGAATGCGCCGGGAAGACCACCCAGATAGGCCTCCTCAAGGACTTCCTCGTCCCGATGGGGCGCACGGTCGTCACCACACGGGAGCCGGGCGGCACCGAGATCGGCGAAAAAATACGCCAGATAGTGAAGCATCTGACAGGCCGCGACGCAGTGGTGGACGAAGCCGAGATACTTCTCTTCGCCGCGAGCAGGGCGCAGCACGTGAAGACATTCATAATGCCGGCGCTCGCGCAAGGAGCGATCGTCATAAGCGACCGCTACGCCGACTCCACCACTGCGTATCAGGGCTACGCCAGAGGAATTGACATGGATTTCGTGGAAAGGCTCAACTCCTTCGCCACGATAGGATTAAGGCCGGACATCACTTTCGTCCTTGACCTCCCCCCGGAGGAAATAGAGAAGCGCGCAAGCAAGAGGCAGGAGACCCTTTTCGTCGAGGACAGGATAGAGTCGGAGAAGATAGAGTTCCACAGGAAGGTGAGGATGGCCTTCCTGGAGATAGCCCGCAGGGAGCCGGACAGGGTGGTGGTGATCCCCGCTCTCCAGCGGATCGAGGAAATACGAGACCAGGTCAGGGAGGCCGTGCGGAATGCCTTTGAAGGACTTTGAAAGCGAATTCGGAGCGGCCGCCGCCGCGCCGAGGAATGCGGTTCGGAACGGCAAGATCGCCCACGCGTATCTGCTCCACTGCGACGACAGGCATCTCTCGCAGAGCTTCTCCAGGGCGCTCGCCCAGGCTCTCTCCTGCAAATCTAGGGGACCCGACGGAGACGCCTGCGGCAGATGCGAAATCTGCACGAAGATCGCGGACGGCTCCTACCCCGAGCTCTTCACTCTGCTCCCCACGTCAAAGTCGAGAAAGATCAAGATAGGCAAGGACGAGACCGAGCAGGACTCCGTGAGGTGGTTCCAGTCGCTCTTCTATCTGACGGCGGCATACGAGTCCGGCAAAAAGATAGGGATCATCATGGATGCGGACTGCATGATGCCGCAGGCACAGAACGCCTTCCTGAAGACTCTCGAGGAGCCGCCCCCGGACTCCTATTTCATAATCTGCACCGCCAATCCCTCGGAACTGCTGCCCACATTCCGCTCCAGATGCCAGCGCATAAGCATCCTGCGAAATTCGCAGAAATACGACTTCGACGAGAAGGAATTTCTGCTCGGGATACTAGGGGAGATATCAAGGGGATCCCCCGGCCTCCCCCTCGCCGAAAAGGCAACCGCAGGACTCTCCGCCGTCTTCGACGGACTCAGGCAGAAGGCCGAGGCGCTTGTCGGCGCCGAGTGGAAGCGGACGCTCGAAAGCGCAAAGGGGCTCGATGCCAATGCGCGCGACAGCCTCGACGAGCGCGTCGAGGCCGCCATCTCGTCCGAATACATGATGGCCAGGGAGCGGCTCATGAGCATGATCCACGCATACTTCCTCGAAAAATATCAAATCGCGAGAGGAATAGATCCGGGCACGGTCCCCAATCCGGAACTGCTCGACGGAACAGATGTCAGAGACGAGGCAAAAGCCCTCCAACACCTGAACAAGGCCGAGGCTTTCCTCAATACCATGAAGCTCAACGTGGACGAGAAGCTCGCAATAAGAGCCTTCTGCTACTCCATCGTGTTTCCGTAGGCATAAGATTAAGGGATACAAGATATGGGATGTTTACCCGCCACCCGAAGGGCAGGCGGGCAGGATATAGACAAGCATTCGGACATCATAGACTGTGTCCTTTCGGTTTTCGACAGAGTGTTGTTCAAGGGGCATCTGCCGATCAGTTCATCCGAGGGGATGAC
>DYMC01000044.1 GCA_020721745.1 Lentisphaera sp.
TGATCTGCTACATAGTTCCGTTATGCCCTCTACCATAGTGGCACTTGTGTAAAAAATCAAAAAAACAGTGTTCAGGAGAAGTTTTCGAGGTTTTTTCTGAATTCGGACTGGACTTCCCTCCTGAAGGATTTGTCCGCGACGAATTTGAGGCCGATATTTGCGATTGCCTCGGCGGCCTTCAGCATCGAGGCCATGGCGCGCTGCGATCCGGCTTCGGTCTGGAACTGCCTGGAGTGCAGAGGGCATTCCTTGTCGCAGATACTGAAATAGCAGTGCAAGCCTGGGGCTGCCTGCGAGACGTTGCCGAAATCGCTGGAGCCAATCTCCCCGCTCTTCGGAATTATCCTGTCAAGCTCCAGTTCCGTCGCGATTTTGGTATATTCCCTGTTGAGCGCCTCCACCACAAGCCCCGCCTTATATGACTCCTCCCCCTCGGTGAGTTTGTATTTCACGCCAGCCATCAGTGCCGCGCCTTTCGCTATGTCCTTGAATTTAGCCACTATTGTCCTGAGATACTTTTCATTCGGTGCACGCAGATAGAAGCAGGAGGATGAATAGTCCGGGACTATGTTGGGTGCGGCACCGCCGCCGGTGACTATTCCATGGATGCGGCTGCTGTCCTTCACATGCTGGCGCATGGCGTTGACCCCGTGGAAGAGGAACATGGTCGCGTCTAGTGCGTTGAGTCCCTGGTCCGGAGCGGCGGCGGCATGCGATGCCTTGCCGAAGAACTCGACGTTGAACCTGCGGATGGCGAGGAAGCCGCCCCATTCGCTGGTGTAGGGGGCCGGATGGGCCATGAGGACGAGGTCGGCTCCCTTGAAGGCGTTTGCCGCGGTCATCCTGATCTTGCCTCCCTTTCCTTCCTCGGCCGGAGTTCCGAAGACTATCGCCGATCCATCAAGCCCGTCCTCCTTGAGAGCCCCGGCGAAGGCTTCCGCAGCAGCTATCGAGGCCGCCGCGATGAGATTGTGGCCGCAGGCGTGCCCGATCTCGGGAAGGGCGTCGTATTCGGCGAGGAAGGCGACTGCGGGGGTCCCCTTCCCTTTCACTGCCTTGTAAGCGGTGTCCATCCCGCAGAAGGGATGCTCTATTCTGAAACCGAGCTTCCTCAGGACTTTGATCTGCCATTTGCAGGCCTTTTTCTCCTCCAGCCCGAGCTCGGGGTTGGCATGTATTTTCAGGCTCAAGTCCTTGAGGATATCTGCATTGTGCCTGATGCTCTCATGTATGGTGTTGTTCATGAATCCACTTCCAGATGTTTATTGATTGAGATGTATAGCATATCCATGAAATCCCGATTTTCAACTCCAGACCCTATCCGCGCCGATTGGAAACACTCCGGACCGCGCGGAGTTTTGCAATTGGATCCGTCCATCGGTATCCGCAAAAAAAAGGAGCGGCGGAAAAATCCCCCTCCCCGGATAGGCGGCTTGATTTTAGGCGTTCGAAGACATATCATATCCGGCATGGAAAAACTTCTCGAGCTTTTCAGGTCGCACATAGGCGTGGAGAAGGGACTGAGCGCAAACACAGTCTCTTCATACTGCTCCGACCTAAGGGACTTCTGGCAATATCTCGGTGCCGGGGCGGACCCTGGCTCGGTGAGCCGGGACCGGATACTGGACTATCTGGGCGCGTGCAAGGAGAAGGGCATGGAGTCGTCCACACTGGCGCGGCGGCTGGTCTCGATAAAGGTCTTCTTCCGCTTCCTCTGCGCCGAGCGGATGATAAGGGAGGATGTGACGGACATAATGGACTCCCCGAAGCTGTGGCGGCTTCTTCCGGACCTGCTTTCGAGCCGCGAGATGGAGGACTTCCTGAAGGCGTTTCCGGACACCCCCAAGGATCCGCTCGGGTTCAGGAACAGGGCGATACTGGAGACCATCTACGCCTGCGGGCTCCGTGTCTCGGAGGCGGCGGCGCTTGAGCTTGGCTCGATACAGTTCGACGAAGGGCTCATGAGGGTCTTCGGAAAGGGTGGTAAGGAAAGGATAGTTCCGATAGCGCCCTTCACTATGGATATGTTGAAAAAATACATATCCGAGGTCCGCCCCGGGTTCACTTCCGACGGCGGGACGAAGGCCAAGCTCTTCGTGTCCCGGACTGGCAGGGTTCTCGACCGGGAGCGGATATGGGCGATAGTGAAAGAGGCCGCGAGGATCGCGGGGATATCGAAGAACATCCATCCGCACACCCTGCGCCATTCCTTCGCCAGCCATCTGCTGGAGAACGGCGCGGATCTGAGGATAATCCAGGAACTCCTAGGACACGCCGACATCGGCACCACCCAGATATACACGCATGTGGACCAGAACAGGCTGATATCCACGCACAGGAAATTCCATCCCAGAGCCTGATGAATGAGCCGAGGCAATTGCAAATCAACAGTTTTTTCATGACAGACCGGCTGTCACCTTGAAAAACATGGTGTCAGCGACCAATTTTTTGTGCTTTCTTGTAGAATAAATCATAGGAAAAGTGATTTTGCATTTTATTTTTGGTACGGATTAAGTAAACGACATAGTTTACTGAATACGTACCCCCGATATCATTTTCGAACCGGGGTACCCCCTGATCGCGCCCTGGCAAAAAACGAAAGCGGATCTCTCGGCGAGAGAGCCCTACCAACAACACAAGCGGCGCGCTCGGCGATCGCGCCCTATCCTACCTTTGGCGGCCAGGAATGGCCGCCCTACTTTCACACTCGGATTGCCCCAGCCCGTTTTTCGCACGAAAAACGGGCTGGCACCGGTCATCTTGCCTGGTGCCCGGTTCCGGGTTGGCGGAACTTTCATCTCATCAGGAGGAGGCTGAGAGCCATCACCAGCATGCCGGCGACCAGGCCGATGATGCTGTCGTGCCCTTTGCCATAGGCCCTGCTGGTCGGGAGCAGCTCGTCGAGGCTGATATATACCATGATGCCGGCGACAAGTCCGAAGGTTATTCCCATGACCTCGGTCGGGATGGCGCCATCCGCCCCTGCGAGGAAAATCTTCATGGCGAGGAATGCCAGGATGGCTCCTGCCGGCTCGGCGAGGCCGCTGAGCATCGAATAAAGGAAAGCCTTCCTCCTGTCGCCCGTGGCGTAGAAGATGGGGACTGACACGCTTATTCCCTCCGGGATGTTGTGCAATGCGATGGCAACCGCGATGGCGGCGCCGACTCCCGGATCGTGGAGGGCAGCGAGGAACGTGGCCAGTCCCTCGGGGAAGTTGTGGATGGTTATCGCCAGGGCGGTGAAGATGCCCATCCGCATGAGTTTTCTGTCGAGGAGAAGCTTCTGTCCGGAGTCGGCCGCGGCGAGCGACTTGGACATGACCGCGAATTCGCCCGTGCCCGGGAGGGGCGCCTGAGGGTCGTGGAGCGGGCCTGTTTCTTGCTCCGTGTGGGTCTCGTGCGGGTTTTCCGCCGTAGGGATCAGATTGTCTATCACCGCGATGAGCAGGATTCCCGAGAAGAAGGACAGGGCGTTTATCCACGCGCCCGGAGTCCCGCCATATCTTTCCGCGAGGCAGACATATCCCTTTTGGAATATCTCCACGAAGGAGACGTATAGCATGACACCGGCGGAGAATCCGGTCGCGACGGAGAGGAAGCGGTAGTCGGTCCTTTTGGCGGTGAAGGCGATCATGCTGCCGATGGCGGTGGCCATTCCGGCGAAAAAGGTCAGCCCGAGGGCGATAAGTACCTGGTTCATAATGGCTTCGGCTGGGCCTGGATTTTCCTCTCCTGGCTCTCTCTCCTGAACAGTTCGTATGTGAGCTTCTGGCTCCTGCGCGAATCGTATTTCCCCGTCTTGTCGCTTTCGGTGTATAGGCCCGAAGGCATCAGCGTCCGGCCCTTCATCCTGTCGTTGAGCTGGAACTTGAGTATCTGGTCGAGCAGGGATCTCGTCTCTCCGTCCTCGACCGGGAACATTATCTCGATCCTGCGGTAGAGGTTTCTCGGCATCCAGTCCGCGCTGGCCAGGTAGTATTCGGGATTCCCGCCGTTGGCGAAGTAGTATATCCGGCTGTGCTCCAGGAACCTGTCAACTATGCTGGTCACGCGGATGTTGTCGGTGCCTATCCCCGGCCTGAGGCAGCATATACCCCTGACGACCAGGTCAATTTTGACCCCCGCGTGGGCGGCCCTGTAGATGTGCTCGACCAGGTCCGGCTCGACGAGGGAGTTCATCTTGGCGATTATCCTGCCTGGGCTGTGCGGGGAGGACATCCTCGCCTCCCGGTCTATCAGGGATATGAATTTCTCCTTGAGGTCGGAGGGGGCGGCGGCTATCTTGCGCCAGGATGCCGGCGGGGAGGAGTATCCCGTCATCACGTTGAAGAGGGCGGAAATGTCGGCTCCGATGTCCTCGTTGGCGGTGAAATATCCGATATCGGTGTAGACTCTCGCCGTCTTGTCGTTGTAGTTCCCGGTGGAGAGATGCAGATAGCGTCTTATGCCCCCCTGCTCCCTTCTTATGACCATCAGGGCCTTGCAGTGTATCTTCAGTCCAGGGATTCCGTATATGACGTGGGCGCCGGACTGCTCCAGCTTCCTTGCCCACTGGATGTTGTTGCCCTCGTCGAATCTGGCCTTGAGCTCGACGATGACGGTGACCTGCTTTCCGTTTTCGGCGGCGCGGCGGAGCGCGGCGACCACCGGCGAGTTTCCGCTCACCCTGTAGAGGGTCTGTTTTATCGCCAGCACGCTGGGGTCGTCGGCGGCCTCCTCGATGAGCCTGACGACGGGGTCGAAGCTCTGGAACGGGAGGAAGAGCGGGATTGACTCCTTTCTTCGGATCGTGTCGAAGACGTTTTCGCCCTCCTTGAAGGCTTTTGAGGGGAGCGGGCGCCATTCCTCCTCGACGAGTCCTGGCTTTGCCTCCTTTCCGATCAGTTCGAAGAAGTTGGCCAGGTGCAGCGGCCCTTCCACGACGTATCTGCAATCCTCCCCGATCTCGAGCCTTTCCATTATCCATTTCTCCAGGGCTCCGCCCTGGCCCTTTATGAACTCCACCCTGAGGGCGTGTCGGCTCCGCCTGCCCACAAGCTCCTTCTGGATGTGCGAGAGCAGGTCCGCGACGCCCTCCTCGTCTATGGTGAAATCCATGTCCTTGGTGGTCCTGAAAGGGATGGTATCGAGGATTTCGCATCCCGAGAAGAGTTCTCCGACAAACTCCATGATGATGTCCTCGAGGAAGACATGGACCTTGCCTGCGCCAGGGAATCTCCTGGACGGGATGGCGATGAAGCGCGGGAGCACGGAAGGGACTTCGACGAGCGCCCTGACAGTCTTGCGCGAATTGCGCTGGCGCAGGCGGACAGCGATCTCGATCGCGCAGTTGTTCAGGACCGGGAATGGATGGCTAGGGTCCACCGCGACCGGGGTGAGCGCCGGATATATCATTTTTCTGAATATCCTGCCGATCTCGGACCTCTCCGCGGAGTCCCATTCGTTGCGCTTCAGGAGGAACAGCCCCTTCTGCCTCAGGGCCGGGAGCAGCTCGTTGTTCAGGAGCGAATACTGGCGGGAGGTGAGATCGAGCACCTTTTCTCTCGCCCTGTCCAACTGCTCCTGCACCGGGAGGCCGGAGGCGTCGGTCCCCTTGTCCCCCGCGTCGAGCTGCTTGCGCAGGCCGGCGATCCGCACCATGAAGAACTCGTCGAGGTTGTTCGAGAAGATGGCTATGAACTTGAGCCTGTCCAGCAGAGGCGTGCCCTGTGCGGAGGCCTCATCGAGGACTCTGGAGTTGAAATCTATCCAGCTCAAGTCGCGGTTGATGAGATACTGCTTTCCAAACTTGAATTCAGCGCTCATTGGAACTCCACCTTTATCCCGTATGTATCGTCGAAAAGGTCCGACTTGGCCCTCAGCGCCATTGTCTCGGACGCCATGTCCATGGTTGTCGCGTCCGGGCATATGATCATACGCCCCTCCGCGAATTTCAGGTTCAGGCTGCCGAACTTCCCGTCGTGCGACCTGTCGAGCGCATCAGCCACCCTGAGGATTGCCGCAAGCTTGAGAACCTTCACCCTCTCGTCGCTGTCGAGCTGCATGTATTCCGGATGCGAAGTCTTGGGAAGCCCTCTACGGTGGTATCTTGCGACCACCGCAACGATCTCCATTTCGTTGGAGGAAAGGCCCGGTATCTGGCTGTTCCTTATCAAATAGTGCGAATGCTTGTGGTGCTGGCGGTTGTTCAGGAACTGCCCCGCGTCGTGGAGAGTCGCCGCGACATCGAGGAGAAGACGATCCCTCCTGCCAAGCCCGTGGACGCTCTTCATCGCGTCGAATATCTCGAGGCAGTATTTCGACACCGCCGCCGCATGCTTCACGTCGTAGCAGAACTTCTCGCCGAGGAATTTCGCGCATGAGACTATCTCCGGCTCGAACGGATCGTCCTCCGGCTTCCTCCGCAGCATGTCCTCGATAATGGCATCGCGGGTGTTCGTCTCAGGAATCAGGACGGCTCCGGCGCCGGAGGCCTTCATCAGGCCGGACAGGATTTCGCAGCATGGGATGAGGCCAAGCGCGTCTAGATCCGACATTCCATACTCGCCCACCAGCTTGTCCGGAGCTGTCCGCTCGACGGTCCTCGATATCCTCTCGAAATCATCCCTTGATATGGTGTCCACCCCGTCCGATCCGTCTCGTCCCGCCATCTTGAGAAGGGAGCGCGGAGCCGATCCGACCGCGACCAGGGATCCTGGGAGCCTGGGGAAGGATCTGAGGAGCAGTTCGACTATCGAGTCCACGATGTCGTCTATGACCATCGAGCTCTTGGATATGGGCTGGCCGAGCTCCTCGTATATCCTTATCGTCCCCATTCTGAAACTCTCCGCCTTCCTCAGCATCCCGTCATCGAGGAGGCATACGTGGGACGAGCCGGTGCCAATCATCGCGATGACGGAGTTCTTGAGATTGCCCAGGCGGCCGCGCAGGAGATTCCTCATGGAGAGATATATGAGCCTGATCTCCTCGGAGCTGTCCAGCGCCTCCACCCTGATCCCCGTCTCCTTGAGCATCCTGTCTATGAAGATGTCCTTGTTCAGCGCCTCCCTGACGGCGCTGGTGGCGATCGCCCTGCAGGAGGAGACGGAATAGTCGGCCATCACCCTCCTGTAGTCCTTCAATATCTTGGCGACCAGGATGAACTTGTCCGCCTTTATCCTGCCTTTCGTGAAGACATCATTCCCGATGGGGACGGGCTGGGAGAGCGTCTCCAGGACGTTCATGCCTCCGCCGGGGGATGGCTCGGCGATCTCCATCCGGATGGAATGCGCGCCGATGTCTATCACCGCGAGGGTGCCGGCCTGCCTGCCATTCCTCTTTTTTATTGCCCGATCTTTTCTTTTCATCGCTCTATTCTCCCCTTGTCGCGTTGAACCATCCGTAGGCGATGAATGCGGCCGTTGGGAAGAGCCCCGCGACGAATGGTGGCAGCATGCCCCGGTTGCCGAAGATGAGGAAGAGATGGGAGGAAAGCTGATAGAGGACGATGATCACGACTGCGACCACGATGGAGACGAAGACCCCGCCGCGCTGGTTCTTCGCAGCGAGAGGTATGCCCAGGAAGACCGCGATGAGCGACGCCCACGGGAACGCGATCCGATAGAACAACGTCGTCTTGTAGATGTTCTTGAGACTGTCCGCCATATTCCTGGTCTTGGCCAGAAGCTCGATTATCACGCCTGAATCGAGATCCTGCGCGGGCTGGATCGCATTGACCATGTCCCTTGGGGTTTCAGGAGCCTCCGCCTGAGACAGCACCCTCTCATCGAATTTCTCGCTTTTTTTCGGCAAAAAGCCGTCCTCGCTGTATGGAGTAAAAGTCCCCCGCGTGAATTTCCATCCCGCGCCCGGCGTGAAAACGGCCTCCTCCGCCTCGATGTCCCATTCGAGGGTTCCGTCCGAATGCCGGTATTTCTTAAGTATTGCCGACTTCTGGCCTCCGCTCTCGTCGAACTCCCTGAAGAACCATGTCCTCAGCGAGTCCGGGCTGCGGTAGCTGAGCATATCGAACTGCCCTTTGACGTAATACATGTTGGATCTGGACTTGATGATCTCGTATGCCTTCCGCTCGGAGATCGGGACGACGGCCTCGTTGAAGGCGAAGTTGATGACTGCTATCAGAAACGCCATGAAGTATATCGAGGCGCATGCCCGGTGGATGGATATGCCGGACGCCCGCATCGCCACTATCTCCATGTTTTTCCCGAAGTTGGCCATCTCGTACATGCAGGCGAGCATCACCGATATGGGCATGATGAAGCGGATGTTGCCGGGCAGCTTGAGGAGGAAATACTTGAACATCTCCGAGAATGGCGCATCGTTAGCAAGAAAATCCCTCAAGTCGTCGAATATGTCGCCTATCAGAAAGAGTATTATGAAGCCGATCATCAGCACGCAGAAAGGAATCAGGAACTCCTTCATGACGTATGCGTCCAGAATCGGAAGTATGCGCCCCATCCTCCGGGGCACCGTCGCCAATTTGTTGTCGTCGCTCATTTGACTTTCGCCCAAATGCAAATAGTGTAGGGATTTTTCCGGCCCATAATCTAGCCCGCTTTGGCGGAAATTAAACAATGGCCAGAGGATTTATTTAACAAATTTTTCATGATTAAAAAAAATTACAGATCAATTCCCCGGATACTGCCCGGATTGGGGTGTCTTGCCGTTTACGCCGCCCTCGCGGCCCTCGCTGGATGCTATAGCCCGCCGCCAGTCCCCGAGGCCGTCCTCTCGAAGGAATACAAGAAGCTGTCCAAGGAGCAGCACAGCTGCATCCCTCCTGAATGCAGGAATCTCACGCTGGAGGATGCCATTAGGATTGCGCTCTCGAACAACCCGGACTACCGCTCGGCGCACCACTCGGTCGTCGCGGCCTGGGCGAGGCTCTACTCCGCAGCATCGGAATATCTGCCCACGGTGTCGGCGGAATACGACATCACCGAATACAAATACCTGCCCGCGTCAAGCGGAGGAACGGGCCGCGACGGCGGCGGCACGCGATACTCCCAGAAAACAGGCGGACTCAGGGGAAACTGGGAGCTCTTCAACGGCCTCGTCACCACGATGAAGGTCCTCTCCGCAAGAAAAGAAGCCTCCCGCTACGAGGCGCTGGACAGGGACTCCAGGCGCCTGCTCGTCCAGAGCGTCACCTACGCCTTCAACGACATCCTCCTGGCCAAGGAGAACATACGCATAGCGAAAGAGGACATGGAGTTCAACCAGTCCCTGCTGAGGGACACCGAGATCAAATACGAGGCCGGCTCCGTCCCCCTGAGCGAGCTGCTCAACTTCAAGGTCCGCGTCAACGAGGCGAAAAGCTCCCTATCCAACGAGACATACAATCTGGCGAACTCCAAGATAGTGCTCGCCGAACTCATGGGGCTCAGCGAGGCCAGGCTGCCGGACAGCCTGGAATTCGCAGGGATAAGACAGTCCACTTTCGAGCTTTCCGACGACGTGGAAATCTACCTCGACAGCGCAATAGCAAACCGCCCGGATCTCGAGGCCTACAGGAAATCCCTCGAGGAGGCCAGATACGGTCTATGGGAGAAATACGGTGCCTTCCTGCCAGTGGTCTCCGCGACCGGGTTCTGGGGCTACTCCCGCAGCGACAACGGCTACAGCGGACGCTACCATTACACAGCCAGAACCCAGGACAGGAGCTTCAACTACGGGCTCGCCGTGGACTGGACCATATTCAGCGGGGGAAAGCGCATAGCCGACCTCAGGGAGGCCCAGGCGCTGCTCGCCGAATCCAGAGAGGACCTGACACAGCAGTGGATAAGGGTCGTGGCGGAAGTCCGCCAGGCCTACGAGAACTACAGGAGAAGATTGGGCCAGGTAAAGATATACACCGAAACCCTCGAGCTCGTAAAAAAGACAAGAGACCTCGTCGAGGAGGAATACAAGGCCGGCAACACCAGCCTCACCAGGCTCAACGAGGCGCAGAACGACCTCGTCGCCGCCGAGGGAAGACTCGTCGCCGAAATCATAAGCCTCGACAACGCAAGGACGCAACTGGACTCCGCCACAGGCTCGCTATGACATGAATCCGCGCGAAAACCAACTTTCCCGCGCAGCTCCATTTGAAAATTCAAACACACGTATTAAACTATTGTTTAAAAAAGAGAAGGCCATGGACACGAAAAGAAGGATAATCCGCGAGGCATGCAGGGAATTCGCGGAGAAGGGCTACGACGGGGCGACCATCAGGGCCATATGCCGCAGGGCTGGAGTGAATCTCGCCTCTGTGAACTATCATTTCTCGAGCAAGGAGACCTTGTACAAGGAGGTTTTCGCCTTCATGATGGACCGGGACAAGAAGGCCGGAGTCAATCTGGAGAAGACATGGAACGGGGATTTCGGACAATGGAGAAAGGACCTGGAGGCGTGGCTTCAGAGCATTCTGACCGACATATCCAGCGGCGACCCTCTCAGGCGCTACAAATGCCTGATTTTCGGCCGGGAGCTGCTCAATCCGTCCCCTGTGTTCCACAAGTTTTTCTCGAACTACATGAAGCCGATTCTGGATCAGATCGCCTGCCACATGGGGAAGGTGCTGCCAAAGGACATCCCCGAGGACGATCTATACACGGAAGTGTTCTCGGTGGTCTCGGAATGCGTCTTCTATCTGCACACCAAGGCGATAGTCCAGGCAAGATTCCCCGGCAGGGATTTCACCTCGGAGAACTTGAGCGGAATCGTCAGGCACAGCGTCGAGAAGACTTGCGTCTGGATAAAGCACCGTTCCAGCGGGGCGGCAGGGGACAAGGCGGGGAGGAGAAGGACAAGATGAATTCGGCATTCTGGAGATTGTTTCCAGTCGCTCTCGCCATGCTCTGCGGCTCCTGCGGAAGAGATGGCGTGACAGAGACCAGGAAGGAGCTGAGCGTCCAGATCGCGTCCCCCGAGCGGCGTCTCTTCGAGAAAATCATCAGCGTGGAAGGCAACATCGAGGCGCATGAATACGCAGAACTGTCGTCAAGGACGGCGGGCGTGGTAGACCTGCGCCCGTTCGACGAGGGCTCGTCCTTCAAGAAAGGCGACATTCTGTTCCAGATAGACAAGGTGGCAACCGAGAACGAGGTCATCTCGGCGGAACAGGACTTGAAAGTCGCGGAGGCTGGCGTCTTCAAATCGGAAATAGACGTGGAGATCGCGAGACTGCGGATGGAGAAGACGGCGGTGGACTTCGGGCGCGCGGAAAAACTGAGGGGCGAAAAGGTCATCTCCGAGGACGACTACGAAAAGCGTGATCTTGTCAACAGGGAGGCGGAGGCCGGCTTCAAGCACGCCGAGGCCTCTCTCCTTCTGGCGAAAGCCCTGCGGGAAAAGGCTGGAAGCGCCCTCGATATAGCGAGGAAGAAACTCTCCGACTCGATTGTGAGGGCGGATTTCGACGGGGTTGTGACAGCCGAGTTCAAGGAGGTCGGAGAATACGCCGACAAGGCGAAGGCGGTCCTGCGCATCGAGAATCCGTCAACTCTCGAAGCAGTCGCGCTTCTAGGATGCGCCCATTATGGGCTCGTCGAAGCGGGCCGGACACGGGCGCGGGTCAGTTCAGGCGGCATCACGGCCGACACGCTGGTAAGCTACAAGGCCCCGAGCATGGACACGGTCGGAAGGATGTTTGAAGTCAGGATGAAAATCCCTTCCGGAAGAGGTTTCGTGAGCGGAATGCTCTGCCACGTCGAGATAATCGCCGAATCGCGCGACGGGGTCGGAATACCATCGGCATCGGTGCTCGAAAGAGCCGGGGGGAGGAAGGTCGCGTTCATAATGAACGAAAACGGCGTGGCCGAAGAGATGGAACTTGCAACAGGCCTTGAACAAGACGGATGGACTGAAATAATAAGCCCCGACCTCCTCTCGTCGAAAATAATAACGCAGGGCGAGATGCGCGGAATGTTCAGGGATTTTCTGGGCGGACAGGCCGGATTCAAGTCCACCGTCAACGTCCCCTCCCCAGTCGGAGGCTCGGCAAGCCAGGTGGAAATGGAGATATCAGGGGACGATCAGAAGACCATCGAAAGACTCGCCGCCCAGGCGGAAACCATATTCAAGGAAAGCCCTCTGATGACGGACGTGGACACGAACGTCCGCCCGGGCAAGCCGGAGCTGAAAATCGTCCCGAAACTGCCAATCCTCAACGACATGGGAATTAGTCCGGCCGACCTCGGGGAGATCACAAGAGGGGCGGTGGACGGAATAGAGGCTGGGACATATAAAGTC
This sequence comes from Lentisphaera sp., assembly GCA_020721745.1. Taxonomy (GTDB): domain Bacteria; phylum Verrucomicrobiota; class Lentisphaeria; order Victivallales; family GWF2-50-93; genus DYMC01. Next base: position 12,232 of record DYMC01000044.1, read on the forward strand.
GGAGACAGATCCTTCGACATACGGGTCATAGCCCGGGAACTCGGCGACATCGAAGAAGTCTCCACCTTCAACTTCTCCACCCGGAACGGCAAGCCCCTCGACCTGGACTCGATTTCGGAAAAGCAGCGCGGGCGCATCCCAATCCAGATTGTCCGCGTGGACAAGCGCAAGACGGCCAAGGTATATGCAAATCCACGGAAAGGGGTCGCCTTGGGAAGCGCATCGGCCCTGGCCGACAGGGAAATACCACGAACACTTCCGGCCGGATACAGCTTCCGATTCGCAGGCCAGATAGAAAAGATGAAGGAAGGACAGGCCGACTTCCTCTCCGCGATTCTGAGCGCCATCGTCCTCACATATCTGCTCATCGCCGCATTTCTCGAGTCGTGGACCAAGCCGATCATAATCATGAGGACAGTCCCCCTCGCCCTCATCGGCATGTTCATGGCGCTCTTCCTCGCCGGAATGCCCTTGTCCATGATGGGGCTTCTGGGATTCGTAATGCTAATAGGCATTGTCGTGAACAACGCCATCCTCATGATGGACGAGCTCGACATACAGATGCGCAAGGGAATTCCCGAGGCCGAAGCAGTCCTCCTCGCATCAAAGATTGTCTTCCGCCCCATTCTCATGACCAGCATCGCGGCCACTCTGGGAATCGTCCCCATGGCTTTCGGAACCGGACTCGGATCCGAACTGCGCTCCAGCTGCGGAATGGGAATAGTCGGAGGCCTCGTATCCTCCACGATACTGTCCCTCACAGTAATCCCGATGGGATATCTTCTCTTCTATGTCAGGAAGCCGAAAAAATCGCCACCTGCTCAAAAAATCAAGTAAACAAGAGGATCAATTGAAAAAACCGATTACAGCGTTTGTCACCGGCGGCACCGGACTTCTCGGCTCGCGCCTCATTTACGACCTCCTTCAAGAGGGATTCCGCGTCAGAGCCCTTAAAAGAAAGAGCTCTTCGACGAAAATGCTGGAATCGCTATTCCAAGTGTGGAATGGCGGCTCCGAACTCTTCGGCAGGATCGAGTGGCGGGAGGGAGATGTCCTCGACAAGGCTTCCATTGTGGAGCATCTTTCCGGCGCGGATCGGCTTTACCACTGCGCCGCCATGGTCTCCTTCGAACCCGAGGAGAAGCCCCTGATGATGGATGTCAACGTCCGAGGCACGGCCAACGCAGTCTCCGCCGCCCTAGAGTGCAAGATCGGCAAATCCTGCTTCGCCAGCTCCGTCGCAGCACTCGGCAGAGGCGATCCAAAAAGGAAAGACCAACTCGTGGACGAAAACTGCGGCTGGCTCCCTCTCGGATGGAATTCATCCTACTCCGAGAGCAAGCATCTCGCCGAGAAGGAAGTCTGGCGGGGTATCGAGATCGGCATGAAGGCGGTGGTCGTAAACCCCTCCATCATCATTGGCGCAGGCGACCCGGTCAAGAGCTCCGCAAGAATATTCCATGTCGCGGCGAAGGGCAATCCATTCTACACCGACGGATGGAGCGGATTCGTGGATGTCCGGGATGTCTCCCGCGCAATGATCGAACTCGCCGGGAGCCCGGTCGAGGCCGAACGCTTCATCGTCAGCGAGGGAAACCATAGCTACAAGGAGCTCTTCAATCTCCTCGCAAAATATCTCGGGAAGCGCCCGCCGTTCATCCGCCTGGGACCGGCGGCCCTGGGACTGGCATGGCGGCTCGAAAAGGCCAGAAGCATCGTGACACGGAGCAAGCCGGTCATCACAAAAGAAACCGCGCACACCGCAAGCTCCAGGCATCTCTACAGCAACGAAAAACTGCGCAACCGCATCGGATTCAAATTCACCCCGTTCGAGAAATCCATCGAAGACAACTCCCGCTTCTTCAAGTTGCTATTCCCGTCCGCATAAGCTATATTGTTCATCATGGACAAGATCATAATAAGAGACCTCAGGCTCAAGACCATGGTCGGAACCTTCCCGGACGAGAAGAAATCTCCCCAGGAGATCATACTCAACATCGAGCTGGGCTACGACATCCGCAAGGCGGCCCGGACCGACGACCTCTCCGACACCGTTGATTACAAGGCGGTAAAACGGAAACTGATAGAATTCGTCGAAGCAAATTCCTTCAACCTCATCGAGACGGTTGCGGAAAAATGCGCCTCTATCTGCCTCTCCACCAATGGCGTGATCTCGGTCAAAATCACCCTCGACAAACCGGGCTGCCTCACGAGAGCTAGAAGCGCCGCAGTCGAAATAACACGCCCATGATCCTAAATTAAGCAGTTGGCCGCATTTGCCGCAGATACGAGGCAGCAAGATGAAGCTGTAGTAACTACTGCAAGTCGCAGCTAACGAAGT
>DYMC01000045.1 GCA_020721745.1 Lentisphaera sp.
AGATCCCGAGCCCAAAGGGCCTCGGGGCCATGCCCGCGAAAAGAGTTTTGCAATTCCCTCGGAGTGTCCTGTCCTGGCACGATCGGCTTGTCTTCAAAGGCAACATGCTGTAGATTACGCAAAGGAAACATGAATAATCGAACGAACAATCACAAACCTCCTCTTTACGACATTGAGACGATATCACGTATTGCGTCCGTCGAAATTTCAGTAATACGGGAATACATCAAGACAAGACAGCTGGAAGTGCTACCACGCGAATATCTTCCCACGAGGACGAGTCAAATGGTCTTCGATTTTTTTCTCCCCGACCAAAAGGCATTCCCACACACACAAAGAAAAGAGGAACAAGATGAATCCATGGATTTCCAGACCAAGGAGGGGGTGAACGTTTCAATATCCAGAGAAGATGTATTCAAGTTCCTGTCCCGTATTCCAAACGAAAGCGTGGATCTGATAGTCACAGATCCAGCCTATTCTGGAATGAACCAAATGCTGAAGCTTGGACGGGGCAAAATAATTGGACAATATTCGGAGAAGGGGGACGGACAAAAGCGGTTTGATGAGTTCCATGACACCAAGGAAAACTACGAAAGATTCTTGGGCGAATGCCGCAGAATACTTAAAGCCAACCGGCATATATATATAATGTTTGATTCTTATTCTCTTCTCTCTCTAGCTCCAACGGTTAGAAATATCTTCGATGTCAAGAACGTAATAGTCTGGGACAAGTTGAACATAGGGCTTGGGCATTATTTCAGACGCAGACATGAGTTCATCGTATTCGCTAGCAAGGGCAAAAAGCGTCTTAATTCGAGGAATTTTCCAGACGTATGGCGAATAAAAAGGATTACTTCGGCTAAATATCCGACACAAAAACCAGTGGAACTTTTCGAAATGATGATCGCCGCCAGCGCAGAACCCGGATATACGGTCTTGGATCCGTTCCTCGGAAGTGGTTCGTCGGCAATTGCAAGCCTTAAGCGAGGCTGCAATTTCATTGGTTGCGACGTTGCCAGTTCATCAATAAAAATATCCTCCGAGAGAATCAAGCAATTCATCGAATTGAAAAAAGACATCCTGCAGGCGGAAAACAAGATAGAAGACATCCCGACAAAAAAGGCTCTCCTCAATGGCAAATCTTAACAAGACGAAAACACTCTTCGCCTTCACCTCTCCCAGGACTATTGAAAAAATAATCCCGGAGATTTGGCTTTTATCAGATAAGTTCTCGGGCAAAAAATGGGAGACATCCACCCAGATTTCTTTCTTCAATGAACTTTTCGGGTCAGAATCCTATAAAGGTAGGGCAATGCCTTCAGACAAAGCTCTTGCGGCGAGAGATAGAATTACGAGGGCACCCAAATCCCTTGGTTTTGTTAATTTGATGCCAAAAATAGAAATCACTGAAGCGGGTCAGTCGTTACTGACTGGGAAAAGAATCCATGAGACGATAACAAGTCGGCATCAAACCATATCTTGAGCTATTAAGGCTGACCAAGGATATGGAATATCTGACGAAACATGAAACTGCAATGTTCTTTCTTCAACTCACTCACACAAAAAAATATAAAAACATAACCAGACTCATACTGAAATTCAGACAAAAAATCAAAAGCTGCAAATATAACAGGAAAAAATTTATAGACGATTATTTTTCAAAGCAAATTTTCAAGATATACAGGGACGAGATTGTTGCCAACAAGATAAAAACGAGGGAGTCCAAGTCCCCGGACCTGGACCATTTCATACGCACGAAAAAAAACAACATGCGAGACTACGCAGATGCATTCATTCGATATCTCAGAGCCACGTCGCTGGTATCATTTGATTCTAATTACCATATGGTCATAGCACCATCAAAAAAAGATGATGTGAATCATATCCTTGAAACCGTCTCCCGTTCCCCCAGGAGATTCCGTGATGAGTCGGATTTCAGGCAATACCTGTTTTCCGCCACTAATGTGGTTCTGCTCTCGGATTCTGTGCCGGCAATAATCCAACAGCTGAAAAAATTAGGAGCATTCCCATTCCCTGGCGACACCATTGACAAGCTCAAGGACATTCTTGAGGAAAAAGAAGGAGATGCTCGATTCGAGAGCATAAGAAAACAGGAACAGACATTAAGACACAATTATTCCGATTGCGATAAAATAATAAAGACCTTCGATGCCATACTGAAGAGAATCGTTCCGGATCCCTCGCTGTATCTCGAATGGAACGTATGGAGAGCGATGACCATGTTGAACTTCGCGTTGATGGTTAAAGCCAATCTTACCTTTGACATAGATGGAGTCCCGTTTTCAAACGCTCGTGGCAATATGCCCGATATTGAGGCGGAATACGAGGACTTCAAACTGATTATAGAGGTGACTCTTTCGACTGGACACACACAATACAATATGGAAGGAGAACCTGTCGCAAGGCATTTTGGCAATGCCCAGGCAAAATCTGGAAAGGATGTATATTGTTTGTTTATCGCTCCAAAAATCAGCGAAGGGACATTGGCACACTTTTTCAATCTGAACCGAATGCACACGAGGGCATACGGAGGCAGGACAAGAATAGTTCCTCTAAACATCAATCAATTTACCACCTTTGTTGAAACAGCAAGAGACACAGACTTCAACGAACAGAAAAAACTACACAACTTCTTGTCGAAGAGCGTGGAGATTATCTCGAAAGTAGCGGACGAAGAGGAATGGGCATCATACATGGCTCGGAATGTTTCCTGTTGGACGGTCATCTAACCCGCCGACATCAACCACAAAATAGGCACCTGCATGAAGAAGGAGCGCGCGGACATGCTTCTGTTCCGGAATGGCCTCGCCGAGTCGCGCGAGCGGGCCAGGCGCATGGTCATGGAGGGAAAGGTGAGGACAGGAAGCGACAGGCTCGTCGCCAAGCCGTCCGATCTGCTCCCGGAGGACACGGTTTTCATCGTCGAGCCGGACAGGGATTTCGTGGGAAGAGGCGCCTACAAGCTGCTTCCGGCCATCGAGAGACATCCGCCTCCCCGCATCCCTTTTGTGGCTGCGGACATAGGCGCATCCACGGGAGGATTCTGCGATGTCCTTCTGAGATCCGGGGCCGCGAGAATCTACGCCGTGGATTCAGGCAGGGGACAGCTCCACCAGAAGATCAGGTCGCGCCCGGAGATCGTATGCATGGAGGAGACCAACGCCAGGCATCTGGACGAAGCCATGATAAGGGAAAAAATAGATGTCCTCACGATGGACGTGTCATTCATATCCGTCAAGAAGATACTTCCCTCGGTCGCACTCCTTCTCGCTGAGGAGGCGATGGTCTATGTGCTGGTCAAACCCCAGTTCGAGGCCGAGAGAAAGGAAGTGGGCAAGGGCGGAGTGGTGAAGGATCCGGAGGTGATAGAACGCTGCGTGCGGGATGTCGCAAATTTCGCCGTCGCCAACTTCGGATGGATCTTCCTCGAATCAATCCCATCCCCGATCACGGGGCCAAAAGGCAACCGCGAGCAGATGCTCGTCTTCAGAAAAGCCCTTCTCCATCCCGCCTTCTGAAGTCCGCACGGGCTCCAGCAGGCGGGTCAAGAGGGATTCCAAGCAGCTCCTTCACCGTCTTGAAGTGCATCTTCGCGAAGAGCGGCAAGGCATCCGCGCCCTTCTCCGCCAACAGCCTGGACAGACACTTCTTCGCCCCGTCCCCGGCCCCCTTCGGCAGATGCATCCCGGCCTTCCCGGAAAGCTCCTTCATCTTCTGGACGAAGGAATCTCTCGCCATGATCGAAGCGGCGGCGACAGCAACGTCGGACTCGGCCTTCGTCCTCTGGATCAGCTTTATCCTCCTGCCCCTGTCCATCAGGGCGTTCCTGATCAGACTCTCATGCCCGAACTTGTCTGATATGGCAGAGGCCAGGTCGGGCTTCTTTTCCATGAGGTTCTCTATCGCCCTGGCGTGCCCCCAGGCGAGGAGACGGTTGAGATTCCTGAATTTGTCGTATAACCTGTTGTATGCCTCGGGCCCGACGGACACGACCGAGTAGAGGCCGCCGCTGTTCCTCCTTATCTCGCGGGCCAGAAAGGCTATCTTCACGTCGTTCTTTATGCTCTTCGAATCCTTCACGCCAATTTTCTTGAATATCCTCGAGGAGACATCGTCCACAAAGACCGCCGCCACGGTGAGGGGGCCGAAAATATCCCCCTTCCCGCTTTCATCCACCCCGGCATGCGGGGCGAATGGCTCCTCCGCCGCCGGCGGCGGATCGGCCTCGCCATATCCAAGCAGAGCCTTGCCGGTTATCTCCGGCTCGATAAAGTAGAGAACCAGCTCGCCAGTCCCCTTTCCCTGGACGACAAGCTTCCCGCTCAGATATGCTGTCGCGTTGAGCTTCCCATGTGTGGCCTTCCAGTGCGCATGGGGGTGCTCCGAGAATGTCCACCCCTTCTCCCCCAAAGCCTCGGCCAGCCTGCACCGCTGCGGCTCGTCCAGCGCACACACGTAGGAGCTGGCACCCTCTGGATCACCTTTCCCAATGAATTCTGGCATGTATCCTGCTCTTATGTTCGGATTAGTTTTGGATGTTTTCTCGTTTTGTTCCATATTTAACGCTTGCACTAGCCCCACTATAATATATATTAAAGTTCTGTCAAATATTTCCCATAATCAAAAGAGATATCGCTACATGACAAGCACAAGAACAAGGACGGCCTTCCGCGTTCTCCTCCTCTGCACCGTGGCTCTCTGCATCCATCTCGGGGCATCGGAGATATCCGAGACCAGGATGAAGAAGGTAAGCGCCATTATTGCCAGATTCAAGGAGGCGGGTGAGGATCTTTCGGATCCAGATGTCAGAGCCGCCGTATTCAAGGAAATATCGAAATTCTACCCGCTCGATCCGGAATCGAAAGCCAACCTCGTTGGAAGAGAGGAGATAGCAAAAATGGTGAGAGAGAAGGTCGCGCTCAAGTTCCCAGATGCCCACGACATCGTCCAGAAGAGAGCAAGGGAGAACGCCGAGAAGACTTTCAAGAGGGCAAAGGTCAACGACTACATAAAGGTGACCTACGAGGAAGGCTCCAAGAGCTACACCGTGGAGGGCTATTTCTTCGGATACGGTGCCATGGAACACAGCATAAACATCGGCGGAAACATAATCGCCATATTCGACCTCGTCCCGAAGGACAGGGCGAAGTTCGACGAAAAATACAGGGAAATGCAGAAGGAGCAGTTCGTCCAGAAGCAGATACGCGACTACTACTTCCGGAAAAACGAGTATTCGGTCGAACTACTCAAGCAGGAGAGGGAGGCCGTGGTCAAATACAACGAGAACGCCGGATACATATTCGCGATGAACAAGTGGATGACACCAAGGGAGCTGGCGACAGCCCTGGCCGACTCCATGGCCAGCCAGGGACAGGTCGCGAAAATTGATCCGGTCCCAACGGATGAACCTGGCACAACCAAGCCCCCGGCATCAGTCCCCACCACCACCACACCCCCAGACAAACCAGGAGAAACTCCGGCAACCACTACAACGCAGGAATCCAGGACGAAAAGGATAGCCGATACGAGGAGAAAGGCTGAAGCGGACCAACAGAGGATAAAGACCAGATATGCAGGCATAGATGCCGACCAGGGATACGGAAACGCGATATGGTGGATGAAGCACGCCGATGTCAATCTGCTCTTCGATTCCCTTGTGGACAGACCAGGAGAGGGAAACTCCGAGACTATCACCATGGAGAAGGGTCCAGTCCAGAAAGTTGACCTCAATTTCTTCCATGGATATTTTTACAAGGTCGTGGTCAGCTTCAGAATCGCCGCTCCACAGGCGATGGAGATACTATACCGAAAGATAGTCGAGACCTACGGGAAAACCGACCAGGAAAAGCAGGAGGAGGAGGCCGCCAGACTCGCCGCGGAAGCCGCCGCCGCCGCCCCACCCGCCCCACCCGAGGGAAAAAAGGAGGGCGAAGCCCCTCCCCCTCCCCCCGAAGAGGTCGTCATCCCGGAGGAGATCACCCTCACGTGGACAGGAAAGGAGACCATCGGCAGCCTATACGTCAAACTCACCCCCGACAAGAAAGCCTATTCAGCTTTCGTGCTGACGAAGGAAAATCCAAAGATTGTGGAGGAGGTCAAGGCTCTCATCGAAAAAGAAAGAAAGAAAAAAACCGATGAAGAACTCAAGAAGCTCCTGGACGAGTATGGCAACTTCAAAGTGAAATAGCTCGACATGCCCTATCTGATATACTGCACAGGCGATGAAAAGGAAGCTTTCGAGCTGAATACCCCTTCCGAGACCACCTTCGGACGAACATCGGACAACGATGTGGTGATCCTGGAGGATTCCTCGATTAGCAGGAAACACTGCCTCATCAGGGTGTTCGAGGACGGCAGTGCGTCCATCGAGGATCTCGGTTCCAGAAATGGAACTTCCCTCGACGGAGCCCAACTCGACGACAAGCCTCTCCAGATAAACGACGGCTCCATGGTCAAGCTGGGTAACGCCGAGTTCATTGTCTGCCACAGCGATTTCGAGAAATATGCCGAAAGAGACCTCCGCCCCGTCAAGCTCAAGATCAACGATAAAGCCTCCACCCAGCAGCCCGCCCCCCCCCAGCAACCACCCTCGACAATCATGGTCGAAACTGTCAATATAGACAAGAGTCTTGTCTTCCCATCCTCCCAGCAGGGATCGGCAATATCCCCCGACAACCTGACGCTCTCCAAAGGCACCGAGATCGGGGGCTACAGGCTGATACGCGAGATTGGAGAGAGCTTCTATGGCAAGACATTCCTTGCATACCAGAAATCGGTGGACAGGACCGTCGCATTGAAGGTCTTTAGCATACTCCAGGACCACGACCAGGCATCGGCCTTCGACTCCTTGAAGAAGGAACTCTTCAAGACCGCGAACGTGGACCACCCTGGCATCATGCACTACTTCGACTGTGGAATGCAGTCAAACCACATATTCCTGTCAATGCCCTATCTCTCGGAGGGAAACCTCGCTGCGAGAATCGCAAAGCAGGGCAATATCCCATTGGAACAGATGCTGGACATAGCCACCAGGACGGCCGAGACGCTCAACGCAATGCTGAAAATCTCCGGGGGCCTGCATCTTTCACTGAACCCCTCAAACATAGTCTTCAACGACAATTCCGACATGCTCCTCTGCGAATATGGGATCAAGCCATGGAAGATGAAGTTCTGCATAAAAAACGAATCCGCAACGAACTGGTCCAGATACGACAGCCCCGAGATAAGAAACGCTGAAAGCGCCAGCCATCTCTCCGACATATACTCGTTCGGAGTCCTCCTCAGCGAAATGCTCTCGGGACTCTCCGCAGGGAAGCAGTTCGACAGGGAGGCGGCCCTCGGGATCAAAGGCTCCCCGGAACTGGTGGAATTAATCAGAATGACCACCGAAGAGTCCCCCGCCCTCAGGGCGCAGACATACGAGGCCATCCTCAAAGTCCTCCAGCATCTCCGGAAAAAACACGCCAGATCGATCCATGCCGGCCGCGCACAAGACCCGGCCAGGCTCATCAAGCCCCCGCTGCAGATCCGCAAGATAGCCATCAAGCACCAGTCTCAAAGATGAAGATCGCCAGAGTAATGGTCAATCTCTCCCTCGACAGGGTCTTCGACTATCTTATCCCTGACAAATTCGCGGCCATCGTCTCACCGGGCGCCAAGGTCGAAGTCCCCTTCGGCAGAAGCTCCAGAAAGGCCTTTGTAGTGGCTGTGAGGGATGATTCCTCCTACCCCCTGCACAAGCTCAAGGAGATAAGCGATGTCTTCGAGGAGCATCCAAAAATATCCTCCAACCTACTCCGCCTCGGCGAGTGGATGGCCGACTACTACTGCTGCGCCAGGGAACTGGCGGTCAAAACACTGCTGCCATCCCCGGTCCGCACCGGAAAGATCAAGACCAGGAAGAAAAAGCGATACTACATCGCCGACATGAAGGCCGCGGAGGACTTCATATTCAAGAACGAGAGGAAAAAAAAAATCCAGTGCGCCATCATCAAGCGGATAGCCTCCGAACCAGGGGTGTCCGACGAAAGCCTCGCGAACAGCTTCAAAAACCCAAGAGCGCTCCTCTCGCGGCTAGTCGCGGGCGCCTTGGCAAGAGAGGAGTCTTCCGACTCCTACCGCGACCCCTTCGAAGGTGTCCAGACCATCAGAAAGCCCCCCCCCGAGCTGACCGATGAACAGCGGAAGGTCGTGGAAGACATATTCTCCCATTTGGACTCCTCACCTGAAAACCCAGGAACATTCCTGCTCCATGGCGTGACCGGAAGCGGAAAGACCGAGATATATCTGCGAGTCCTCAGAAAAATACTGGACCAGGGACGCGAAGCCATAGTCCTCGTCCCCGAAATCGCCCTCACCCCGCAGACAACCGAGAGATTCCGCTCCAGATTCGGAGACGAGGTGAGCGTCCTGCACAGCGCATTGAGCGACGGCGAACGCCACGACGAATGGATGAGGATACACAAGGGCAAGGCGAGAATAGCCATCGGCGCGCGGTCCGCCCTCTTCGCTCCATTCAGGAAGCTCGGCGCCATCATCGTGGACGAGGAGCACGAACCGTCATACAAGCAGGAGGAAAGCCCCAGATACAACGCCCGCGATGTCGCGGTCATGAGGGGCCATATCGAGAAGGCCCTGGTCATCCTCGGCTCCGCCACCCCTTCCCTCGAATCATACCACAACGCCATGACCGGCAAATACCGTCTCTGCGAACTCACCAGACGCGTGGACGACAGACTGATGCCGCAAGTCCGCATCCTCGACATGAGGATAGAGTCCAAGGCGGGCGGACGCCTCTTCTCGAAACCCCTGATGGACGCAATTGGACAAAGACTCTCCGCCGGGGAACAGACCATGATATTCCTCAACCGCAAGGGCTTCGCCACCAACATGACATGCCTCGCCTGCGGATGGACCGCCGAATGCGGGCAGTGCTCCGTCTCCTACACCTACCACAAGGAACGACAATCCCTGTCCTGCCATCTCTGCGGCGACATCATCCCGGCCCCCTCCTTCTGCCCGTCCTGCGGCGACAGGCAGATCCGTTTCTCCGGCGTAGGCACCGAGAAGATTGAAATGCTGTGCAAAGCCCTCTTCAAGGGCGCGTCCGTGGCGAGAATGGATGCGGAGACCATGACGGGCAGGGACAACTACGAGAAGGTCCTATCCAGCTTCAGGACCGGCAAGATACAGATACTCGTGGGCACCCAGATGATAGCCAAGGGACTCGACTTCCCCAACGTCACCCTGGTTGGAATAGTCTGCGCCGATCTCAGCCTGAGAATACCGGACTTCAGGTCCGAGGAGCGGACATTCCAGCTATTGACCCAGGTCGCCGGCAGGGCAGGAAGAGGCGAACGCCCCGGTGAAGTCATAATACAGACATATTCCCCTTCCAACCCGGCGATACAGTTCGCTGTCAAGCACGACTTCAAATCCTTCTACGAATACGAGATCGGCCTCAGGAAGAGCTTCCTCTATCCCCCGCTCACACACATGCTGGCAATACACCTGAGGGGAGAAAACGAGGATGCCATCGTCGCGGAGGGAGACCGAATCCTGCAGGAGCTGAAGCCGCTGATATCAAGCGAAACCAGAGTCAGCGGCCCAACCCCGTCGCCGACACCCAAGATCAAGGGAAAGTTCAGATATATCATCATCCTCAGGGGATCCAAGTTCGCGGAGATCAAGCGCAAGATCAAATCACTGCTCTACGCCCAGAAAAGAGACAAAAATATCGAAATCCACGCCGATGCCGACCCGGTCAACCTGGGAAGATGAAAAAAAACGTAGCTGGGATATTTTGCTTCTCATGATAGCACCTTTGAGTTTGTTAATAGCGCGGATGCTTTATTTTTTTATCAGGCTGTTCCTCACGTTCCTGCCCTCCGCGTCGAGGCATTGCGTCTGCGATGCGTCGCCGTTCTCGCGCTTGATGTTTCTGTTCCTGTCGTAGGACTTCACGGCCTCCTCTCCTACCTTCGCGTCGAGGAGCTTTACGATCGGCCGACTCGCCGGCGGCCAAGAGATGGCATCCGCAGAACAGGGTTCCGCAGAGGATCGCCGACAGCGCCAGCACCGCCATCATCTTCGCATTCATACCCACCTCCATCATTTGTTTCTACCTCAATAGACATCGGGGAGAGGAAAAATGCGGTCTCGCAATCTTCATGAAATTGTAAAAAGATTGTAATGGCACCAATCTCCCGGTCGCGTGTTGAGGACGAGATCGAAGGATTGGAAAAACTCCGTCTCCACAGGAGCAGACTCCCACTGCCGATAGGATAAGGCATGCCAGCCCTATTGCCATTCCACTCCGATTGATATCGGAGCTTGCCGTAGTATATTCTCCATCCGAAATTCCTTGTTCAGACATTTTCAAAGAGGGGACAAATGGAAACTGCAATTTCAAAGGCCATTATCGAGAGATACTTCAACAAGCTGCTCTCAAATCTCAAGCTTGATTGCGCGATAGTCGGCAGCGGTCCGTCGGGACTGGTCTGCGCCCATGCTCTGGCGAAGGCCGGACGCAAGGTGGCGATCTTCGAAAAAAGACTCAAGCCAGGTGGCGGCATAACCGGCGGCGCGATGCTCTTCAACGAGATCGTCCTGCCCGAATCGCTGTCCGACTTCCTCGACGAGATGGGAATACGCCACAGCCCGGCTCCGGACAACTCCGAATTCCTCGTCTGCGATTCCATCGAGGTTTCATCCGCCTTCACCTATCAGGCGGTCCATGCAGGGGCCAGCATCTTCAACGGCATCAGCGTGGAGGACCTAATCTACAAGAATGAGCGCGTCTGCGGCGTGGTGATAAATTGGACGGAGGTCCTCCAGAACGGCCTGCACGTGGATCCCCTCATGATCGGGGCGAAAACCGTGCTCGACGCAGGAGGCCACGATGCCGAGCTGACTGCGAAATTCGCACGGAAGGCGGGCATAAAACTAAAGACCGAAACTGGCGGCATCATGGGCGAAAAACCAATGTGGGCGGAAGAGGGCGAAAAGAGCACGATAGAAAATACGGCAGAGGTGTTTCCGGGCCTCTTCGTCTCGGGCATGGCCGCGAACGGAGTCTATGGCTCCTTCAGAATGGGACCAATTTTCGGAGGAATGATATACTCCGGATTGAAAGCATCCGAACTTATCATCTCATCCCTGGAGGAAACCTGAGTCACAAACACAGAAATGGAGATTCTCGGAGCGTAGCCAAGGGCAAAATCCCGTATCCTGAAATTTGAGATCTGAAATTTGAAATTTGAAATTTGAAATTTGAAATTTGAATCAAAAAAAACGCCCCCTGGACGATGCTTGCCCGCCACTCTCCGCAGGAGAGCCGGCGGGCCCGCCCGCCTCGCCAGCCCCGAGACACTCAATGCGCTTGGGACCGGCGGAAACGCTCTAACAATGAACGGCCAACGGACAAACGGCGAACGGTGAACGGTCTAACGGTCAAACGGTGAACGGTCTGGCGATGAACGATCCAAAACCCTTCCTTGCGATAATCGCAACGCCGATTGGCAATCTTGGCGATATCACGCTGCGCGCAATCGAGACGTTGCGAAATTCGCATCTTGTCGCCGCAGAGGACAGCCGCCGCAGCCTCGCCCTCCTGAACAGTCTCGGAATAAGAAAGCCAGTGGTATCGTGCAGGTCCTTCAACGAGGAGAGGGAGGCCGAAAGACTTGTCGAGAAAGTCCTCCACGGAGAAAGCGTCTCCTACGTCTGCGATGCCGGCACACCGTGCATATCCGATCCCGGATCCAAGCTGGTCGCCGCGGCTCTCTCCAAAGGGATCGAGCCTATGGTCATACCCGGAGTCTCGGCCATCACCTTCGCCGCGACGGTCTGCGGGCTGCCCGTTGCGAAATTCGCATTCTACGGCTTTCCTCCCGTGAAAAGCGGACGCAGGAGGAAGTTCGTCGAGAGGATAAGGGACGAGGACAAGACAGTTTTCCTATACGAATCCCCGCACAGGATTTCAAAGCTTCTGGAGGAGATCCGGGAGGTCATCGGACCGGGCACGAAGGTCGCCATCGTGAGGGAGGCCACAAAAATATATGAAGAATGCTTGCGCGGAAGCGTAGAGGAAATACTTTACATGACTAGGGACAAGAACTGGAAGGGCGAGATCGTGCTCGCGGTCCAGCCCGGATACAAGAACAACAACGCGCAGGAATCGGATGAAGACGAGACGAATAGGCTTTGAAGGATGGAAAAACTGCGTCGAGATGGTGAACGGCGATTTCAGGCTCGTGGTGACCACCGAAATCGGCCCGAGGATAATCGGCGCCTTCTGCGGGAAAGGCCCCAACATGATGTATGTGAATCCGAAGACCGCAGGAAAAAGCGGCGGAACCGATTGGAATATATACGGAGGACACCGCCTCTGGCATTCCCCCGAGGGCAAGCCGCGAAGCTATGCGCCCGACAACAGCAAAATCGAGGTGATAAACGAAAAGGACGGGATTGCCTTCTCCTCCGGAATGGAGCACATCACGGGAATATCCAAGAGCTTCAAGATCTCCCCTTCCGGCAAAAACTCATTCAAGATCACACACACGCTCAAAAACGAAAACCTGTGGGACGTGGAGCTCGCCGCCTGGGCCCTCACAGTCATGGACGCAGGCGGAACGGCCGTGGTGCCGCAGCCGCAAGGAGATGAAAAGGGACTGCTCCCGAACAGATACGTGGCAGTGTGGCCATACACGAACATGGCCGACCACCGCCTGACATGGGGGGAAAAATTCATCCTCCTCAGGCAGGACGCGAAGGCAAAAGGTCCGGCGAAGTTCGGAATCAACTGCGAGGACGGATGGCTGGCATACGCGAACAAGGGGTATTGCCTTAGAAAAAGCTTCCCCCACTTTCTCGACGCGGAATATCCGGACAACGGATGCAGCATAGAATGCTACACCTGCGATTTCATGCTCGAGATAGAGACGCTGAGCCCGTTGTATCAGCTCGCGCCCGGGGCAACCCTCTCCCACGAGGAGACATGGGATTGCTTCCCCTGCCCCACGATAAACAACGAATCCGACGCAACCGCCAGATTCGCCTGAACCACTTTTTGTATTTTTTACAAAAGGATGTAATTGCAAAATTGCCGACGGAACGCCGGTCTTATGACCGGCCTAAGAGCCAGCCATAAGGCTGGCGTTCCCCTAAAAAAGCAATTTTGCAATTACCTCAAGAGGATAAAACGGGGGAAATAGACACTGCGGCCATTCCAATGCCTTTTCACAAACGCGCGTTGTAAACCACTGCTTGCAATATCTTATTTCTGTGGTTTCCAGCCTGATAGCTGGGCGAGCATCCACCAAAATGCTCTTCCTTTTAGTGCGGCGTTCAGTGGATGGGAATGTGCGGCGCTGGATGGAAGGGCTATTTTATTGTCTGGATTGGCCTTTAGCCATTCCGCAGCCCAATTTTTTCGTCCTTTATCGTCTTTATAGTCACAGGCATCGGTAGCATTGAGTTCCATGTAATTTACTTTTCCGTCAGGGTCATAACTCTCGATATCCGCAAAGTCAAAAAGTATTTTTTTATTTTGTTTACAGTAATTTCTTATTTGCTCATTTCGTTGGTTTAGATTTCCATTTTTTCCGCTACCATTAAGGTGTCCTGTCATATATACAAATTTAACGTTTGGAAATTCCTTTTCCAAGTCAGTCATCAGGTTGAGATATGTTTGAATATCTTTTTCAGAGCCATTGGCTTGTCCACACCATGACCACATAATGAGGTTTATGTTTTTTCCTTGATTTTGCAGGAAGTCTCTAGTTCTTTGCGCCCAGGTTGTTCTATCTGGATTGCCGAGGTCTCCACTTGGTTGAGAATCCAAGAACAATAACTTCTTATCGTTTTCATTTTTCCCGAAAGCAAAAAGGTCTGGGTCATTTTTTTGCAGGGCGTTCATTCCTGAGACAATTTGGCTGCCATGCGAGGTGTGCCCGTAAGCCACTTTAAAGTTTTTGCTGGCTTTTTGGATGTAATCTTTTGGTATTTTTGAAATATCAGTGCAATTGTGATCAATTATCACAGCGTCACAGAATGCGTTAAGCGATAGAATTCCACAAAACAGGACGAATAGAACTTTGATTTTTTTCTTCATGCTTTTCCTCCTTTTATGAAAGTTGGGCTATTAACTGACGACTGATTCCGTGATGGTCTTTTTGGCCATCATCCTTTTTGTCTCGACGCATAAAGTATATCCCGAAATGCATTTTGCAAGAAAAACCAGTGCCAGCACAAATAAATGACTTGTTAATGCAATCCTGTTGTGGCGGGATTTGAATGGATCTAGTGTCCTGCGTCGCAAATACGTTGAATAAAATTATGCCTATTTTTGATGAG
>DYMC01000257.1 GCA_020721745.1 Lentisphaera sp.
CGGCTTCGGATGCATCCGCCAGTTTGCGGAGCAAAATGGCGGAGAGAGAGGGATTCGAACCCCCGATACGGTTGCCCGTATACAGCATTTCCAATGCTGCGCCTTCAACCGCTCGGCCATCTCTCCGTTTCCGCGGCATAGGGTTTGCGGGCTGGTAATCTATCATGGCGGGCGAAAAAAGCCAGACATGAATTGAAATATCGGGGAATGTGCTCGAAACTTCTTTCGCACGTCTCAGTCGCCTATGATCTTGATCAGGACCCTTTTCGGGCGGCCTCCGTCGAATTCCCCGTAGAATATCTGTTCCCAGGGGCCGAAGTCCAGTTTGCCGTTCGTGATTGCCACCACGACCTCCCTTCCCATGACCTGTCTTTTCAGGTGGGCGTCGCCGTTGTCCTCGCCGGTGCGGTTGTGCATGTATGACGAGACTGGTTCGTGGGGGGCGAGTTTCTCGAGCCACTTCTCGTAGTCCTGGTGCAGCCCGCCCTCGTCGTCGTTTATGAACACCGACGCGGTTATGTGCATGGCGTTGCATAGGGCGAGGCCTTCCTTGACCCCTGACTCGGCGACGGCGTTCTGGACTTCATGCGTGATGTTCACGAATCCCCTTCTGGATGGGATTTTCATCACGAGCTCCTTCCTGTGGCTTTTCATACTTTTCCTCCGGATTGGCTTTTGATTTTTCGAATATATAATGTTTAGTCTGGAAAACAAAGCCGGCAAAGCGCCGTACAAAGCGGTTCCGCGCACGGCAAAGGAGATTTCAAAAATGGGCAGACGAATTGGGATACTCACAAGTGGCGGGGATTGTCCCGGGCTCAACGCCGCCATACGCGCAGTGGGCAAGGCAGTCCGGGAAGAAGGCGGGATCACGCTGGTCGGATTCAGGGACGGATTCAGGGGGCTGGTCTTCGACAAGTCCGAGGATCTCGACGCGATGTCGCTGTCGGGGATAATCTCCATAGGCGGCACCATACTGGGGACGAGCAGGGACAAGCCGCACAGGATGCCTGTCGGAGGAAAGGAGCTGGACATGTGCGAGGCTGCGGCGGAAAACTACCGGAAGCACGGTCTCGAGGCGATTGTCTGCATCGGCGGAGGCGGGACCCAGAAGAACGCCCTGAAGCTGAAGAAGATGGGCTTGAACGTGGTTACCATTCCGAAGACGATAGACAACGACATACCGTGCACCGACACATCGATCGGCTTCGACACCGCGCTCGGTGTCTGCACCGATGCGATAGACAGGCTTCATTCGACGGCGATGAGCCACCAGCGAATAATCGTAGTGGAGATAATGGGACATCGTGCGGGCTGGCTGGCTCTCGCGGCGGGAATGGCCGGGGGGGCGGATGTCATACTGATTCCTGAGATACCCTACACGCCCGAGAGGATAGCGGAGGCTGTGAAAAAGCGGAAGCTGAACGGGAAGAGGTTCAGTATCGTCGCTGTGGCGGAGGGGGCGATGAGCCTGGAGGATGCGGCGAAGATAAGGAAGCTTGCGGAAAGGAAGGACAAGAGCGAACCCGGGGAGGAGCGCGGCAAGCTTGCCGGCTCGCTGTCCGCATTCCACAAGGCGCACGCCGAGAACACCCTCAGGCTGACCAATCTTCTGGAAAACATGACCGGGATAGAGACCCGCCTGACGATACTGGGGCATCTGCAGAGGGGCGGGAGTCCGTCGGGAGCCGACAGGCTGCTTGCGACGAGGCTTGGAACCGCCTGCGTGGAGGCGGTGGAGAAAAGACGTTTCGGGGTCATGATCGCGGTGAAAGCCGGAGAGATCGCCCACGTTCCTATCGAGGATGTGGCCGGGGAGAAGAAGTTAGTCCCCGGGGACCACGAATGGATACAAAGTGCAAGAAGCCTGGGCACCAGCTTCGGCGACTGAAAAGGAAAGGGGCGAAGGCGGTTCCGTCATCGTGGAGAAGTTTGCGCTGCCCCGGCGCGAACAAAAGATTCAATGAAGCTCCGGCATATTCCTGATGGTAAATATTCACTGAACCCCATCATTTCAGTGAATATTTACTTGAACAAAATGCAAAAACAATGTTTTATCGTGCCAGGAGTAAAGTGTTTCAAGGTAATTGCAAAACTCTTTTCGCGGGCATGGCAA
>DYMC01000046.1:0-1281 GCA_020721745.1 Lentisphaera sp.
GAGCAGAATATTGAAGCCAGTTGTGATAGTCAGGGACTCTTCCGGGAGAATATTCCCATGATCTCGTCAAGATGCCTTCTCCATGTCAAGCCCGATACGGACGCGGCCGCATTTTCAGAACATTCCCTTTTTGCCGATTCGCTGGACTCTGCGAAATTCGCAATGATCTGTGACATCTGAACATAATCCTCCGCTCTCGGGACAGTAAATCCGTTCCACCCCTCGTCAATAAGCTCCGAGGAACCGTTTGTCCTTGTCGTGAGGACGGGAAGTCCGCAGGCAAGCGCCTCGAGACATACATTTGCGAAGGGCTCGTATAGGGCGGGATGCAGCAGAAGGTCCGCGGCGACGTAGCAGTCTCTGATCCGCGCGGCCCTTCCTATGAATCTGAGATTCCGTCCCACTCCCATTTTCTTTGCCAGTTCCTTGAAGCTGTCAGGCCTCCCGGATCCCGCCACAATCAGGATTGCTCTTTTTTTTACGGCCTCCGGCAGCCCCTGGATTGCCCTTATCGCATATTCGAGCCCCTTTATCTTGAAGTCCGAGGCCGCGAAAAGAATGGCAAAATCGTCCTCCGATATTTCCATGCTCCTGCGCATCTCGCGCCTCTCCAAAATTTCCGCAGGCCTGAATTCTCCGTGGTCAACACCGTTCCTGACTATGAAAATACGGTCCGGTGGATATGCGAAATTCGCAACCACCTGATTCCGGGCGAGCTCCGAATTGCATATCACAGCCCCGGTGTTTGATGGCTTGAAAATCTCCCTCTCCAGCTTCAGAATGCCTGCATGCCTCGGGTTGAAGCGCTGCATGTGTGAATAGCGGACTTTCATCCATTCGCAGTGCAAGGACTCGGTCACACGGAGAAAATCGGAGGGAAAAGTCCGCGACAGGGCGTAGACGATGTCATATCTACCCCTTTCGAGCTTTTTCTGCACCGCCCTGTGAAAGTTCGCCGTTCCGCTAAAACCTCCCAGGCATGTCCTGGGAATCCTGACATGGGCGATGCGGTCGCAAGGCTCCGCCCTGAACGACTGGGAGTGCACAAATATCTTGTGCCCCCCGGCGGCAAGCCCCCTGCAGAGCTCCCTCGCGTAGCGCTCGGCACCGCCACCCTTGTCGGAATAATCCTTTTTCAAAACTGCAATGTTCATTTTTCGTCTTCGATTCAGGTTTCAGGTCTCAGGATGCGGGGGATTCGTAATTGGTAGTTCGTAATTCGTAATTGGGGATTCGTAGTTGGGAATTCGTAATTCGTAATTGGTAATTGGATACTGGATA
>DYMC01000046.1:1381-14277 GCA_020721745.1 Lentisphaera sp.
TGGGGATTCGTAGTTGGGAATTCGTAATTCGTAATTGGTAATTGGATACTGGATATTCATAGATTTTCAGCTTGAGATGATTTCAAAACTTCGCGTTTGGGGTAAATACATTGCAATCAACAATCTTGGTCGCACACTGTGGCGCGTGAACCCGCCGGTCCCCGCCCTCTCAACCTTTCGGCCAGAGCATAGCCACGTAGACGACATATATGACGACCAGGAACAATCCCTCCAGCCTTGTGATAATCCTCCCTGTTAACATTATGGGGAAGAGGACGAGCGCCGATCCGAGCATGAACGCGAAGTCCATGAAGCTGACTTCCCGGGCCTCGATGGGGCCTATCATCGCGACAATCCCGATTATGCAGCAGATGTTGAAGATGTTGGAGCCTATGATGTTGCCGACCGAGATATCGTCTTTCTTCTTGACGGCCGCCACAACAGATGCTGCAAGTTCAGGGAGGCTGGTGCCGACTGCAACCACGGTGAGGCCAATCACCGCCTCGCCCACATTGAGAAGCTTCGCAAGCTTCACCGCGCCCTCGACGAAGAGATGCGCGCCACCGACAAGCGCGGCAAGTCCCGCGACGAGAAGAAACATGCTCTTTGGCACGGAGTGTCCGACCTTCGTTTCCGCGCCAGCGCCGGACGATCCGAGCTTCGCCTTGTCCTTCAAGCTTATTCTTATCAGGAGCTTCACATAGGCCAGGAGCATGGCGAAAAGGACAACCCCTTCGGCACGGGAGACGGCTCCGTCCAGGATAAAAACCCAGAACGCTATCGAGGCCGCGATACAGACGATGAGGTCGAACTTGAGTATCTGCATGTCTATCTTCAGGGGATTTATCATCGCGGCGAGGCCGAGGATGAAGCATATGTTGGCGATGTTGGATCCGACCACGTTCCCGATGGAGATGTCGCCGTGGCCGCCGATTCCGGCCTTCAGGCTGACGATCAGCTCGGGGGCGCTGGTCCCGAACGCGACGACGGTGAGTCCGACTATCAGTTGCGAAATTCGCAGTATGAAGGCTATGTTGCAGGCGCCCTTTACAAGCCATTCGGCTCCGAAGTAGAGCAGAGCCAAGCCTACTACGAGGTATATAATTATTTCAGGCATTTGACCATCACTTCACTGTTTTTGAATAGTGGGCCACGCCCTCCGCTATCCCTTCCGCGATTCCCTGCTGATATTTGCTCCAGGCAAGGTTCTTCATCTCCCATTCGTTCGTGAGGAATCCGCATTCGACCAGCACCGCCGGACAAGGGGCCGACTTGAGAACTGCGAATCTCGCATGCCTCACGCCCCTGTCCTCCGTCCCCGTGTTCCCCAGAAGACATCTTTGGACAAGATAGGCGAGAACTATGTTCTGGCTGTCGAAGGAGTTGCCTTTCTGCCAGCCGCTGGAGCCCTTCTTCTCGATGGTCGAGGGAGCTCCGCCAGGTGTCAGGCAGTAGGTCTCTATCCCTCTGACGTAGCGACTGGATGCCGAGTTGCAGTGTATTGAAATGAAAAGATCGGCCTTGAGGGAGGCGGCCATGGCCGTCCTCTGGTCGAGCTCGACGAATACATCCTTCTCGCGGGTCATGAACACGTTGAATCCACGCCTGCGCAGCTGATCCCTGAGATTGAACGCTATGGCCATGTTCAAATCTTTCTCCCGGTATTTGGTCTGCGCCCCGTTGTCCTTCCCGCCATGTCCAGGGTCTATGACTATGTTTCTTACTTTCTTTCTCGGCAGCAAGACGGATGCGCGGAGCAGAGGGTCTATGACCTTGCGGTAGTCAAGTTCGCTGACCAGAGGCTCCGGCAGCACGAATACCGGGGCGAAAAGATAGTGTATCTTCACCCCGTTGAAAGAGCCGTGTCTTTTTTCATACTCGAAGGAGAAGGAGGAGGACTTGCTGCCAATGCCGCATCCGCTGCTCTTTTTTGAGAGCGGCATGCCGTAGTATGCGGACAAGTCCGAGAGATAGACATACTTCTGCCCGCTGACAGTCTTGTATCTGATGTATCCCTTCCCCTGGGCGAACGAGACTGCGGAGACGAGGGACAACGCGGCGAATGCGGAGGAGCTCAGGAGACGTTTGACATGCCTGCATGGCCACGAGGGTTTCATTGGATTTTGCAAAGTTCTACTTCTCCACGATATTCTTTTCTTGGCGGGAACATGGCGTTAATATGCCACCCCACCCGCACTTTTCCAGCCAACGAGGCCTGGACGAATTCCCGGGCCGAGACCAATGCGTCCAAATCGGCGGCCCCTTTCGCGAGATTCGCAGCCAGCGCCGCGGCGAAAGTGCAGCCAGTCCCGTGGGAGGCACAGGATGATCCGTCCAGATCCGGCGCGGACAGCAAGAATCTCCGCCTCCCGCGGACGACTACATCGGTCCTCCGTCCCTGAAGGTAGGTCCTGTGGCCTCCCTTGAGCACGCAGCCGCATCTCCATCTGCGGGAGAGTTCGGACGATACCTCGATTGCGTCAGAGAGAGAGGATATCCTTCTTCCAGAGAGGATCTCGGCCTCCTCGATGTTGGGGGTGATCCAGCGCGCGAGGGGGAAGAGCTTGTTCTTGATGGTGTCAACCGCGTCTTCCTTCAGCAGGCGGGCCCCGCTGGTGGAGACCATGACCGGATCCACGACGAGTGCGCATCCGGGATGGCGCTCCATGAATCTGGAGACCGTTCTCGCGATGGCTGAACTTAAGAGCATGCCTGTCTTGGCCGCCTTGACTGCGAATTTCGCAAAGACCGCGTCCATCTGGGATTCGACGAACGCGGGTGTGGCCGGGAATATGCCTCTGACTTCGCGGGGATTCTGCGCTGTAAGAACCGTTATCGCGGAGGTTCCGAATACGCCGAGGGCGGCGAATGTCCTGAGGTCGGCCTGAACTCCCGCCCCGCCGCCGCTGTCGCTTCCGGCGATGGTCATGGCGACAGGAAAGAAATTCCCTCTGCTTTTCAAAATGACGGGAGTTTTTCGACGCTGCGCTGCTTCTGGATCACGGTAAGCCACTCTCCCTTCCTCCTGGAGCTGAAGTCGGACACGAAGAATCTCTTCTCGTCATCCTTCCTGTTGTAGCCGACCGTGGTGTCCTCTGGGATGCTCACATGCTTGTCTATTATGGCGTTCCTGATCCTGCTTCTCTCTCCGATCTGGACATCGTTCAGGAGGATGCTGTTGTGGACAGTGGCGTAGCTGTGTATGTGGACGGAGTTGAAGAGGACCGAGTTGCTGACTGTGCTTCCCGATATGATGCACCCGTCGCAGACGAGCGAGTTCACCGCCTTTCCGATGCGCGGAAGGCCGCTTGGGCTTATCTCCTCATTATGCACGAATTTCGCCGGGGGAAGGCTTAAATGGTAGTTGTAAATCGGCCACTTGTTGTTGTAGAGGTCCAATTCCGGCTCGGGCATTCTGAGATCCATGTTTGCCTGGAAGTACGATTCGAGGGTCCCGACATCCCTCCAGTAGTGACTATGGCCCTTCCTTCCGGGAATCTCGTTGGAGTAGAAGTTGTAGGCGAACAGCCTCTGGGTAGGGACGAGCGAGGGGAGTATGTCCTTGCCAAAGTCGTGGCTGCTCTTCGCATCGGAGGCATCGGCCTTCAATATCCGGAGCAGGTCGGTGGCGTTGAAGATGTAGTTGCCCATCGAGGCCAGCGCCTTGGTGGAGTCCTCCGGCATCGGTGTCGGATTCGAGGGCTTCTCCTGGAATCCGCATATCCTCCATTTCGGATCCACCTGTATGACCCCGAACTGCTTCGCATCGTCCAGCGAAACGGGTATTGCGGAAACTGTCGCTGTCGCATCGTTCGCGACGTGGAAGTCTATCATCTGGGATATGTCCATCTTGTAGATGTGGTCGCCGCCGAACACTGCGACTATGTCCGGGGCGAAGTCCTCGATAAGGTGCGTGCACTGGTATATGGCGTCCGCTGTTCCGGCATACCATCGCTTGTCCGCGGTCCGCATCTGTGCCGGGACCGGGATTATGAATCTGCCCTTGCCATGGGTTCCCGAGATATTCCAGCCATTGATGATGTGCTCCATGAGGCTCTGCGATCGGAACTGCGTGAGCACGAACATGCTGTATATCTTGCTGTTGATGAAATTCGACAGCACAAAGTCTATAATCCGGAATTTCCCACCGAAGGGGACGGCGGGCTTGGCTCTATCTACCGTCAGCGGATGCAGCCTGCTTCCCTCGCCTCCCGCAAGTATCATGCCTAGAACAGAGACATCCTTCATTTACGCACCATGAAATGTTTGTTCTCCCTAAATATATATGTCGTTGCGTCAAGTTCAAGGAGCCGGCTGGCCCCGGGATGGGTCATGCCACCTTCCCAAATCCCAGCACGTCCAGCATGTCGTATAGTCCGGGCTTGGCCTTGCACAGGAATCTCACGGCTCTCAGCGCGCCCTTCGCGAAAGCGTCGCGGCTCGATGCCTTGTGGACCAGTTCTATCCTCTCGCCCTCCGCGGCGAAGACGACCGTGTGGTCTCCGACCACGTCCCCTCCCCTGACTGCATGCATCCCGATTTCATCCTTGCGCCTGACCCCTGTCTGGCCCTTTCTTCCGTGGACGCAGCATTCCTTGCGCAGGCCTCTCCCTTCGCGGAGAGCCTCGGCCAGGGAGAGGGCGGTCCCGCTCGGGGCATCCTTCTTGTTGCGGTGGTGCATCTCCACCACCTCGATGTCGTATTCCTCGCCGAGGATTCCGGCGACTTCGCGGCAGAGCCTGAAGAGTAGATTCACCCCCACGCTCATGTTGGATGCGAAGACTATTCTTCCTCCGGCATCCGCGATTTTCGCAAAATCCCTTTTCGCGTCCTCGCCCAGCCCGGTGCTGCCAATGACACACGCGATGCCTCTGGAGCCTGCGAATTTCGCATTCTCGACGGCGGGGCCGGTGCTGAAGTCAATCATCGCGTCAGCTCCGTAGAGCGCTTTTTCAATGGAATCCGTGATGGCGACACCCGAACTGCCAGATCCCGCCAGCATGCCAGCATCCTGTCCCAGCGCGGGATTGCCTTTGGCCTCAAGGGCTCCAGAAAGCTTCATGTCGGTGGACTCCATGACCAGCGATACCAGCCTGCGCCCCATCCTGCCACCTGCTCCGACGACTGCAACCTTGATCATTTCGAGCCCTCCAGAGCTTATTTCCTGACGGCCTTCAATGCCGCGTCATAGTCCGGATGATCGGTGATCTCCTTCACAATCTGCACGTAGGCGATCACCCCATTCTCATCTATGACGAAGACGGATCTGGAGAGCAGCCCCATGTCCTTCACCAGGATGCCGTATTTCCGGCCGAATTCCTGCCACACGGAGTCGCAGAGTAGCTTCATGCCCGCTATCTTCTCCGCGTCGCAGAATCTTTTCTGCGCGAAAGGCAGGTCTGTGCTGATGGTCAGGAAGACCACGCCCTTTATCTTTGCGGCCTCCTCGTTGAAACGCTTGGTCTGCAGGGCGCAGACACCAGTGTCTATGCTGGGGACGGCGCTTATCAGAAGCCTCTTCCCGGCGAAGTCGGAGAGGCGGATCCTGCCGAACGAGGCATCAACGGCCTGGAATTCGGGGGCCTTGTCTCCGACCGCGAGTTCAGGGCCAAGCAGCGTCAGGGGCGCACCTTTCATGGTAACTCTGTCCTTTCTCTCTTTCATGTTTGAAGCTCCTTCGTTTTGCGTTTGTCCAAAATGGCATGACGTGAGCAACGCCGCGGCCAGCGCGATGGCTGCGAATTTCGCGGCGTTTGATTTAATTGACATCCCGGACATGAGTTGCCGTTTTTGAAAATGTTTGTTTTTCGTTCAGAATCTCCGCATGATGTAGTCTCTGACAATGCCGAATCTGAGACCGTTGGCGCTGATCTTGAACTCGTCGAAACCGAAGAACGACAATATCTCATGCAGTATCAGCAGTCCGCCCGGGAGGACCTCGGCCCTGTCCTTCTCCATCCCGGGGACTTTCGTCCTCTCCTCGATGGAGAGGCGAGATATTCTCCTGTTGACGGCCGCGACCTCCTTTCTCGAGCTTGGCTTCATGTGTATCTGGTTTCTGTCGAAGACATCCATTCCGAGGAGGATGGCCGCATATGTTCCCGCGGTGCCGCCGGAGGCGATCACGACTGGCTTCTTGTTCTTCATCCAGACGTTGACTGGATCCACGATGTGGAGGAGCATTCTCTTGACATGGTTCTGCGCGGCGGTCCTGTCGCTGATGAGCCAGAGTCTGTTTTCCATCTTGAATTTCTCGCAGATGGATACGCATCCAATCGGCAGGCTGTGGGCCTCTATCATTATGTCGCGGGTGCCAAATGCGATTTCGGAGCTTCCGCCGCCGATGTCAATGGTGATCGTCTCCTGGTCCGGGGGCATGTCGCATGTGGAGCCAAGATATGTGAACTTGGCCTCCTCCCTTCCGCTCAGAACCTCCGGAAAGAGATGGATCTCCTTGTTGAAGTTGACAAGGAATTCGCTGCGGTTCTTGGCCTCCCTGACGGCATGGGTGGCGGTCGCGATGATGTCCTCCGCACCCTCCCTCTCGGCGATGGCCTTCATTTCCCTCGACGCCTCGATGGTGCTCCTGACGGCCTCCGGATCAAGCATTCCGCTTCGCGATACCTCCTTCCCGAGCCTCGTGATGGCGAAGAGCTCGTCCAGGGGCTCGATGAGTCCGTTCCTGTGGCACTTCGCCACGAGAAGGACTATCGAGTTGCTTCCTATGTCTATTACCGCTATGGTCTTTGTGTTTGACATCCGGTTTTGCCCGCGTGGTTTGTATTTTGGCGGAAAAATGGCATACTATGCATTGCCAAAACGGAAAAACAACAGTGGAACCAAACATTTATTCCGGGCCTGGCCCGGCACCAAGAGAAAAGAGCGCCATATGATAATCGTCTTCAAACCACATACGCCCGAAGAGAAGGTGAACGAGATATCCGGGATAATCACAAAGCTCGGATACGAACCCAGAGTGATAAGAGGAGTTGAGAACACCGTGATCGGCGCCGTCGGCGACGAGCAGATGCACAGGTCGCTGGAATTGCTCAAGTCGTTCAGCTTCATCGAGGATGTCATTCCCATACAGAAGCGCTACAAACTGGCGAGCAGGGAGTATCATCCAGGCGACAGTTTCGCCATGATAGGGGAGCAGAAGCTCGGAGCCGGGACTTTCCAGATGATAGCCGGCCCCTGCGCAGTGGAGAGCCTCGAGCAGGTCATGAGAACAGCAAAGGACGTTTCGTCCGCAGGGGCCAGGATACTGCGCGGCGGCGCCTATAAGCCGAGGACAAGCCCATACGACTTCCAAGGACTTGGCGACGAAGGGGTCGAAATTCTCAAGCAGGTTAAGAAGGAGACCGGGATGCCCGTGGTAACCGAGGTGGTGGGGGTGACCCACATCGAGAAGGTCGCCGAAGTGGCCGACTGCTTCCAGATTGGGGCGAGAAACTGCCAGAACTACCATCTCCTCGAAAGGATAGCCCCGGTCGGGAAACCCGTGCTCCTGAAGCGCGGCCCCGCATCCACGATAGAGGAATGGCTTTCGTCCGCGGAATACCTCCTTGTGAACGGATGCCCAAACGTGATCCTCTGCGAGAGGGGGATAAGGACTTTCGAGACCGCCACCAGAAACACGCTGGATCTCGGCGCTGTCGCCGTGGCGAAAAGGGAGAGCCACCTGCCCGTGGTGGTGGACCCGAGCCATGCGGCCGGCAAGGCGGACCTCGTCCTGCCTCTCGCCCGGGCCGCCGTCGCCTGCGGGGCGGACGGACTGATAGTCGAAACGCATCCGAATCCGGTCGAGGCGTGCAGCGACGCATCCCAGCAGATACCGTCGGCGAAGTTCAAGGAATTCATGGACGCCATAACCCCCATCGTCGAACTGATGGGAAAAATCCCAAAACCACATTTCGACTTCGAGAAAAAATGAAGGATGACCGCCCATGGAAGGTGAACGGGTCGAGAGAGCTTCTACAGACAAGGCTCTTCTCGGTCCACGAGGAGAAATCCGTATGCCCGAGAAACGGCAGGGAGGGTAACTTCCTCCTCTTCCGCTTCGGAGACTGGGTCAACGTCGTGGCGGTGACCGGCAAGGACGAGATACTCCTGATACGCCAGTTCAGACACGGGAACAAGAGGCCAGAGATAGAGATACCCGGCGGACTGATAGACAGCACCGACAAGAACCCCGTGGAGGCCGGGATGAGGGAACTATTGGAGGAGACCGGATACAGCGGGGAGAATCCGACGCTGATGGCATCCGTCTATCCAAATCCCGCGATACAGAACAATCTCTGCCACACCGTCCTGGTCCGGAACGCGGTGAAGACAGGTGAAACCGCCCTCGAGGACTGCGAGGACATAGAGAGCTTTCTGGTGCCGGAGAGCCGGATCGAGGGCATGATAGCTGACGGGCTGATCAGCCACTCGCTGGTCCTCAACGCGCTTCAAATATATCTGTTGAAGAAGAAAAGGGGGATGACTGCATGAAGAGCTCGTTTGAACTGGCGATGGAGCGGCTTGGCGGCATAAGGGATCTGCCTCCGGAAAAGAAGAAGCTGATCGCCGAGATAGAATCCAAGTTCAAGGCAAAGATCGCGCAGGCCGAAATGTCTGCACAGGACAAAATCAGGAAATGCACAACACCGGATGAGATCGAGACGATCAGATCCGCCCTCGCCTCGGAACTCGCATCCCTCAGGGAGAAGTCCGAGCGTGAGAAGGAAAAGGCCAGATCGCAGGCATGATCTGGTGCCGTGGCACCTTGCAGTGAACGTTCGGTGAAAGGACGTTCTCCTCTGAATATTAACTTCCGGATGTGGGTGTAAGAGTTCAACAAACCTCGTCGTTCTTTAGACTTTACAAAGTCCACGTCTTTGCTGAACTCTTACTCGAGGTAACTGCAAAACTCTTCTCGCGGGCATGGCAACACGTGATTTCATACGTGTCAAGAGCATGCCCCTCCACGCCGATTTTTGCGAAAAATCGGCGTAAAATGGAGGGACGCGCTTGCGCGTCCGGAGTTTTGCAATTGGCTCACTCATAAAAAATGCAAGAACAAACAAAAATCTCTTGAAAAAGCAGTTCCAGCCCTGTATATTCACTCCTTAAAGTTCAAGTTTTCCAGTCTTTCCCGGAGAGGTGCCTGAGTGGCCGAAAGGAACGGTTTGCTAAACCGTCGTACGGGTTACACCGTACCGAGGGTTCGAATCCCTCCCTCTCCGCCAGTTTTGTCTGGAGGGATGAGAAGCCTCGGAGAAGGGTTCGAGCAGCGAAGCGAAGGGCGTGCCAACGGCACGCAGTGAACGAAGTGAACGGCAATCCCTCCCTCTCCGCCAGTTTTGTCTGGAGGGATGAGAAGCCTCGGAGAAGGGTTCGAGCAGCGAAGCGAAGGGCGTGCCAACGGCACGCAGTGAACGAAGTGAACGGCAATCCCTCCCTCTCCGCCAATTCTTTTTTATGCGTTTTCATTCGAGAAAACGCCATCCCATAGACTCCACAAAAGCGCCCGGATTTTACCCCATTTTCTTGGCTTTTCTAAACAGAGTGGTATACTGTTTGGCATCCCACGATGCATGTTCATTTCAGTGTATTCGAAAGCAGGGGATAAACCTCGCCTCTTCCTGAGCCGGGGTCGTAGTCTATTATGACAGCCTCCTTATGGGGGACGTTCCTGACATTGCATATGCTCGCGTTCACATATAAGGTGCCGTTGACCTCTTTCCAGCCATAGCCCTCATGTATGTGTCCGAATATGTGGAGCTTCGGCCTGACAGTCTTCAGGCGCTCGGCAAGCTCGTGGCAACCGCAATGATGTCTCTCATTGTTCACATCGAGTATCCCATAAGGCGGACCGTGGGTTATTAGAATATCAGTGTCGCTCGGGATTTTAGCCCAGACCGTCTTCAACTCCGGACGGTCGAGGTTGAATGCCCAGTCAAAAAAGCGCGGCTGCCAGGGCGAGCCGTAGAATTTCAGTCCCATGACCGTGACCGACGAGTCCATCAGGTAAAGACAGTCCTTCAACTCGCCGGCAGCTTCGGGATGTCTTTCGAGGATGAAGTCGTGATTGCCCGCAATCAGAACCTTGTGCTTGTGTGGCAGCCCTCTGAAAAAAACGTTCAGAGAAGATATCTGTTCGCCGTATGTCCAATCCCCGGCAACGACAAGTATGTCCCCATCCGGGATGCTTATCCTCCGGTGCTGTCCGTGCGTGTCGGATATGGCCACGATTCTCATAATATTCCCTATGCCTGTCCACCATTGACTAATGATATTGAGAACAGGATTATTTGCTCTTTTTTCTCATTCTTTCTTCAAGATTCTTCAATATGTCCAAAATTTCCTCAAAACTCCGTTTCGTTCCAAATATCATTTCTTGCATCCTTGAATAATCATCCCTAAGAGATGCAAATCTGTATTCAGGGGGTAACAACTTGATGGTATCCGGCATTGCATTCTCATACTGCGCCCAACCACAGCGAAAAAACATCTTCTTGTGTTCGATCACTCTTTGAAGTAAATGAGTGTCAACAAGCGCCTCTGCACAAAACTTTGTGGTGGAAAGCATTGCAAGATCATAGTAGTGTCTAGAATAACGAACAGGTGTCGGACTGTCCTTTTGACGATTAGCCTCCTGATGAAGTATCGTTGCTTTCTCCCAGAATGTTCTTTTCGCGGAAAGCACTCTCACCAAAGTTTCAGCATTTTTAAAAACTTTTGGGAAGCTTTCTGCAGAATATGGTCTGATCACCCTGTTCTCGCACGGCCAAGTGTCCGACCTCACACCGAACTCTATTTTAACGAAAGGGCTTACATAGTCCAGCTTCTCTGTCGCAACAGGATAATAGAACAAAAGGGTCAGCCCGTCTTTTGCGGTTTCATCGGGAATCAAACTCCACTCCATATCACTTATGACTTCATTAAATTCCTTCTTGAGTCCGTCGAGGACGCTTCCTTGCACCTTGCTGGCGGCGATCTCCGTCATCTCGTCAATGACAGATTCGCGCTTCTTGCGGTTCTCTATCTTGTCGGGATTCTTGTCGGCAGAAAATCCGAGCAATTCCCTTCCGATAGTGATGTCTATATCCTCGGAGAATCTCTTTATGACATCAAAGACTTTTGAGAGGCTTGTACCTCCTTTAAATATAAGATGTCCTTGCAAGAAAGAATACGTGAACAGTTTCGACAAAGTCCAACAGACCCAGAAATCCTTTTCAACCATCATAGGATGCATTCCGTTTGACAATGCCGTTTGAACAAACAATTCCCTGCGATCTTGAGCACTGGATATCGCCACATTGTCCATTATATGTCCTCATATTTAGTGCTTATAGCGCGTTTTATCGTTTCATATATCCATGTTTCAAAATACTTTGAAGTCCGCAAAAGTTTCATGCATTCTTTTCGGGACAATTTGGATATTGACCTCGCAATCGCAATTTCACTTACTCCATTTTTCCCCATGAATCGGATCGCAGACGGCAACATGACCGAAATTTCATTTTTTACACCAAGCTTTCCTGGCGGAACATTTTGGAATCTTATCACGGAATTCCCGATCTTGACCTGTCTATTCCTTCCGTCGGTATGATATACTACTTTCGAAGGAACTTGCTCTGACAACCCCAGCATATTCGCCGACAATGCCCCAGATGGCTGTATCTTGACTCCAAGTCTCCTCGCAATAGCCTTTGCAATCTGATCATATGACGGACTCATTTCTTGATCAAGAACTGCACTGAATCGAGGAAGATGATAAATCCCCCTCGCCACTCTTCTGATATCCCCAGCCTTCACCATTCTGCCAAGGGCTTGATCAACAGCCGCCCTACGACCAAAATCCAAAAAATCCTTGTTGCACCAAACATGTGTTTTAGGACATTTCTGCATCCTGAATCGTATTTTATCGTCTATGCTTCTCATATCTTCCTCCTATTATGTCAGAAATACTATATCTCTTTTCTGACATTTCAAGCCGTGTTTCAATATTCCCATGATCGAACGCAAAATGGAAACAACTATCCTAAATTGGCATCAAACCTTTTCCAACTAAAACAGGTTGACATAAATTGTCGAGTCGGGTGCAAGGTGTAATAAAAGACTATATCATCTAGCAGGTGTAAAAAAAGACTATCCTGCTTATTTATGCTGTAAAAAAAGTTCCACCGCCTCTGCCTCCCCCTTTTTGTGGCTTTTTACTCCTTCGCTCCGAGCCTCCTCAGGGACCCAGATGGTAGGAGTTCAGTAAACCACGTCATTTTACTGAACTCCTACATATACAAAATACAAAAACAGTTTGAAACAATTGAAACACTTTACTCCTGACACGATAAAACATTGTTTTTGCATTTTGTTCAAGTAAATATTCACTGAAGACGTGAGCTCCGCAACGTCTCAAGAATGACGGGGTTCAGTGAATATTTACCCCAGATGGAGCCAAGCCCTTTCAGACTCCCGCCCGCCGCGTGATCTTCAAATTCGGCTTTTTCGTGGGACTACCTGGGGGACCGTCCGGATAGTATAGAGAGTTGAAAGGACTTTGGGGATCGTATTCTGGATCAAGGTTGCCTCCCATTTTAATATAGAAGTCTAATAGTTCTCCTGAAATTCTGAATCTTTCCTCCGGAGTGAGGAACATCCACTCGAAACGTTCCTCGGTGAGATCGGGGAGCATTTTCTTCATTTCGGCGAACTCGGCCTCCTTCTTCTCGTCCAAATACGGGAGTATCTTGGCCAACTCCTCTTTTAACTTCTTAGTCGCGTAACAAATTGGAGACTTGACTGGAAAAAAGGTCACAAGGGTTCATTTTAACTTTGTCTAAAAAATTTAAAGAGAGGAACTCTTGTGAAAATAGAATACAGAATAAACTATAGTGATTTTCGCGGAGATT
>DYMC01000047.1 GCA_020721745.1 Lentisphaera sp.
ATCTCAGATTTCAAATCTCAGATTTCAGATTTCAAATTTCAGATTTCAGATTTCAGACCTATCATTTTAGTCCGCCTATATTCGCCCTCCCCGCCTTTTGCGCGGGGACCCGTCTTCGCCTGCGGCTAAGCCGTGGTACGCCGCACACGCTACTTGTTATCCTGCATCTTGGGTCTTGCATACCGCCCTCTCAGTTTTTCGATGATGGAGGTGGAGGAGAGGCCCTTGATGAATTTGACGAAGCTTATTTTCGCGCCGCATCCGAGGAGGGCATTCTTCTCGTCCTTGTCCATGTTGGCGATGTTGTAGTCGCCGCCCTTGACGTAGACATCGGGCTGGAGGGCCTTGATGATTTTGGTACATCGCCGCTGGGTGAAGACGACGACTGCGTCCACGCATGACATTGCTGCGAGGGTGTATGCGCGATCAGCTTCCTTGATTATCGGGCGCGAAGGATCTTTCAGGGTCTTGACGGACTTGTCGGAGTTGAGTGCGACGACGAGGGCGTCGGCGTGATTTCTGGCTTTGACGAGATATTCGACGTGCCCGCGGTGGAGGATGTCGAAGCATCCGTTTGTGAAGGCGAGCTTCAATCCTTTTTTCTTCATTTTTTCTCGCCAGGCGACTGCGGCGCGGAGCGAAAGGATCTTCTTTTTAGGGTCGGGGCATTTTTGCATTGATGAATCGCTGTTGAATTGGAGGACGCGATCGTCCGCGAGTCTTAAAACCACTTGATTACCCTATCACTGGAATGTTCATTTTCAAGGATGTCTTGCCAATGGTTTCCAAGCTGTCCACGATCTGATTTGTTTTTCCCTTTTCGTGCAATACTGTAGACGGGTGAGGCTATTGGGTTGGAAGAATCCGGAGTATTGATGACGACAAGGCGCAAATGGTTTCTTTTTGTGGGGGTGCTGCTGGCTGTCGGGCTGATATTGTTCTCGATAGCCGTCATTTCCATTCCGATGCTGGTGCAGAACCTGCTGATTCCGAGGATCGAGGCGATATCGGGAGCTGACATTGACTGCGAAATTCGCAAGATTGGCGTTTTTTCCTCGGAATTCAATGACATCCGCATATCCAAGGGTGGACGGAGGCTTTTCGAGTCGGACCAGATCAGGGCAAAGTATTATCTTTGGGGGCTTGGCGGGGTGCGTGATATCCGGATCTGCGGGCTGAGGATAAGGCTGGATGGTCCCGCGCCAGCCCCGCTGGCAGTGCAGACGACGGATCCATCCCTGGACGCCCCAGTCAAATCCACGGCCATATCTGGCACATGCGGGGCCATGAGGTCCGTGCGTGAATTCATGAGGGAGTTGGCGAAGGGGATGAGAGGGTCGGGCGGCGGGGCTGTATTCGGGAGAACAAGATTCAGTGTTAGCGGCGGGGAGCTGTATGTCCTCAACGCTGGTGGCGAGAAGCGGATAATCCCTTTCGACTGCGAGATTGATGCCGGCAAGGGTGAGGATCATATTTCGTTTGCCGTGGAGGCGGAGCCGTTTTCGGGAAGGATAAAGTTTTCCGGGGATTTGGACAAGAAGCCAGTTTTCTCGATGAAGTCCGAGATGTCCGATGCGTCGTTGTCGGAGATTTACGAAGGTGTTTCCGGGAAGCTCTCCGGGGATGCGTCCGCATCGCTTTCCGAGCTTGAGCTTGATGCGAAGCTCTGCTGCGAAATTCGCAATTTGCGCTTTGAGAAGGGTGCGTTGAAGGTTGTTTCCGGAGCGGAGAGTCCGGCGAGGCTGGATATGCGCCTTCGCAACGACGAGGTCGAATTCTCGCTTGGCGGGGTCGAGCTGGAGAAACCCGTTCCGTTGCTTCTTGGAATCGAGAACGGCAGGATCAAACTGGATGAGAAGAGTCTGCGATACGATGGGATGCTGAAGGTCTCGTCTGCTGGAGGCGGAGATGGAGAAGACGTGGAGATTTCGGCTCTGGATCTATCTTTCGAGGTCAAGGGGGATGCGTCGGACGATTCCTGGCATCTGTCATGCCGCAAGACGGGCGGAGGGGAGAGCATTGTGGCGAAGTCTTCCGACGCGGCGATTTCGTCCGGGATATCCGACATGAGCCTGGAGATGACGGGTGGAGAGTCTTTGAGCGGCGTTTTGAGGTTGAAGGCCGGGGCCGGCAAGGTTCTCGCGAGTGATTTCCAGTTTGAAGTTCCGGGGGTTGATGTCGAATACCTCTTTGGTGGAGGGGCTTCATCGGGGTTTGCGAAATTCGCGGGTGCGGTTTTCCGGAAGGGAGAGCTGAGTGTTTCCGGGATTGGCGCTAATGCGAAATTCGCAGACGGGCCTGCGGCCGATATCGAGGTTGATGCGGGCGCTATCGAGTTCGCCGGGAGGGAATATGGGAATGCCGCTATATCGGGCCGCTTTGCGGACAAGTCGCTCGATATGAAAGGCGCATATTCCCTGCCGTCGGCCGGATATGATCTTCCGATAGAGATGAGGGCCGATTTTTCCAAGGGGAAGCTCATATCGGTCAAGGCTGCCAACGATGACTACGTGAAGCTGAAGAAATTTGATCTTGGAATTTTCACCGGGGCGATGGCGGGTTTTTCCTGCGAGGGGGCCCTGAAGCTCTCATATGTCCTCGAGATGAGGGACGGGGAATTGTCAAGCCGCTTCGAGAATACGATAAAGGACTTCTCGATTGAAAACGTGGAATCCGGGGTGAAGATCGAGGGTCTGGAGGGGGCGTTCAGTAGCGACGATCCGGCGATGTGCAGAAGCCTGCCGAAGCAGAGGATGAAGGCGAAGAGCCTTGTATTCGGCGGGAACAGGCTCTCGGATCTGGAGCTTGTCTATGCGCTGGAGTCCCCGAGGTCGTTTTTCATAGAGAGCTTCGATGCCGGGTGGTGCGGAGGCGAGCTGCATCTTTCGTCGTCCAGGATAGATGGTTCGGGGGGGGAAAGTTTCACGGTGTATTTCGACAGGATACTTCTTTCGGAAATGCTCCGCGAACTCGGCATATGCGAGGCTGGAGGAGATGGCAGGGTGAACGGGAGGGTGCCTGTGGTCTTCGACGGAGGCAGGATTGATTTCGACGATGCTTTCTTCTATTCGAGCCCCGGGACCGGGGGCAACATAAAGGTGCGCAAGGCGGGCGAGTTCATGTCTGACATTCCTGCTGAAGGGGCGCAGTTTTCGAGCATGGATCTGACGTTGGAGGCGTTGAAGGATTTCGACTACGACTGGTCGAGGATAAGCGTTGACAGCGAGGGGGATGAGATAGTTGCGAAGCTTGAGTTTCTGGGGCGTCCAAGTGGTCCGCTTCCGTTCAGGCTGGACCGGCAGACGGGGGTATTTTCGAGGGTGGAGGCATCTTCGCAGGGTTCCACGTTCGAGGAGATAAAGCTTGATTTGAACTGCAGGTTTCCATTAAACGCGATCATGCGCTATATTAAGGTGTTCAAGAGTTTTCTAACGGAAAAGGGGGTTCGATGAAGAGAGCGATGGTTTTAATCGCCGCGTCCGGGTGCCTTGCGCTGCTTGCGTCGTGCACGCACCACAAGGTGGAGACGGACAGCAGGGTGGAGCTGGCGCCCGTGGAGGTGAAGCCGATACACATTGTGCTTGACGTGAACATCAAGATACAGGAGGAGCTCAAGAAGAAGTTCGAAAAGGATGATGAGATTGCGAAATCCATCTCCGATGCCGAGGCAGAGGAAGCTCTCAAAAAATATCTCGAAGGCGGAAAATAAGAAAAAAAAGGAGAAGGCAAGATGAAGGCAACTTTCTGGAAGGTCGCGTTTGTGTCGGTTTTCGCCATCTTTTTCGTGGCTGTCTGGCCGATGGCCGGGATGGACGCCGGCAAGAGGCTGGCGATAATCAAGGCGCTCAAGATCGAGGGAGTGGTAGGGGAGAACAACAAGGGTTATCTGGAGTTCAAGGGCGCGCCGAAGGCGAAGGAGGTCGTTGACGAGGAGAACAGCGTCCGGAAAAAGGCCTACGAGGCGGTGGCGGCGAGCACGAAGGTGTCGGTGGGGCAGGTGTCCGCGCAGAGGGCGGCACAGCTTGCGTCCGAATCTCCTGCGGGCACATGGATACAGCTTCCCGACGGGCGCTGGGCGAAGAAGTGAATATTCGGGGTAAGAGTTCAGTAAACCCCGTCGTTTTACTGAAGGTAATTGCAAAACTCTTTTTGCGGGCATGCAAGCATGCCCCTCCACGCCGATTTTTGCGAAAAATCGGCGTAAAAATGGAGGGACGCGCTTGCGCGTCCGGAGTTTTGCAATTGGCTCAAGTAAATATTCACTGAAGACGTGAGCCCGCCATTTGGGCGGACAAGCTTCGCAACGTCCCAAGAATGACGTAGTTCAGTGAATATTTACTATTCGGGGGGGGGCGTGCTTCGCTGACTATTTACAAGCGGAGGGGGTTGATGTTCAGGGCCAGAGAGCAGGTGTTGAAGTGGTCCAACAGGACGGCCCTCGGGCTGCTGGTGTCGGCGCTTCTTCTTTCGCCGGTCTTTCTTGGGGGTCGTTTTGCGTCTTTATTGCTCGACGTGTCCTGGAGCGACCAGAGCGACATATTCGTGCTGTCATGGTCTTCAGGGATAGTCTCGCTGTTCATCTCCGTGGTTTATGTGGAGCTTTTCCGGCAGAGTCTGCGCAAGGTATTTCTCTACCAGTGCCTTGCCTTTTTCTCGACAGGTGTTTCGGAGCTGTTGTATTCGCTTCTGAGCATATCGTTCCGGGAGGCGATATGGTTCAAGGCTGGCGGAGCTGTCACGGCGGGGCTTGTGCTGATTGCCGGGGCGATGGAGTTCAGGAGACAGAGCCGGGATCTGCTTGGACCGTTTCTCAGGAACGCGGTGGCGGTCTGCGGGCTTCTGATTCTCTTCAACGTGATACCGATGGCGCCTGGTTCCGGGATTCTGAGGGCGTATGCCGCCGGGGGTCATCTTTCGGCCTTCTGCGTGTTTGCGTTCTACGCGGCCGGGGTGTTTTTTCTTATCGGCTCGATTCCCTGGCTGAACAGCTACTGGAGGCTTGGCGAGAGGGAGCATCTTAACACCGGGCTGACGATTCTCTGTCTTGGGGAGCTTTTCCTCCTGTCCCGCTCCATAGTGCTGTGGACATTCTTCTGGTGGCTCTGGCATCTGCTGTTTCTCTGTGTCCTTCTGGCGTTGGCGCTGTATCTGATAACGACTAGCGTGAGGCGCTCATTGATCTGGAAGATAGTCCTGTCGCTGGCCCTGCTTTTCAGTGCCACGATGCTGGTGTCATTCTGGGCGACCAGGAAATACTACGACGGACGCGAGAAGGAGATGGCGCTCAGGGCGATGTCTTCGAGCCTGTCCGCCTCTCGTGCAAGAGCGTTTTCGGAGCTGAAGGCGTCGAGCGTGGTCCTTTCCACAATGTCGAGCGCGATAGAGTCGGGTCTTGGAGGGGTTGGCGTGGCTGGTCTGAGGAATACGATAGAGCTGGCTGGCGCGGGTTTCGCCAGGACCAAATACGAGGACGTGGGCTGGCTTGGGGAGAACGGGACCTTCGTCTGCTTTTCGGGTCGCGAGCCCGCGGGGTTTGCCGCCGAGCTGCTCAAGGCGGCGAAGGCTGTGAAGGATGCAAGGAGCAGGTCGGCGATGTTCAGGATAATTCCCGGTCCTGCGATAGGGCTGCAGGAGGGGAAGAGCATGATACTGATGGCCCAGAGCTGCACCGTGGGTTCTTCGAAGGGGGTTTCGTTTCTGCTTTGCGAGGGGGCTTTTCTTCTCAAGCGCGCGATAGTGGACGACGTGTTTGGCGATGGTCTCGAATGGGGCAAGGTCATATACGATGTCCGGGCAAGGAGGATTCTTTTCGGCAGGCATCCGCCGTCGCTTGGCCCCGGCGTGGAGGATTTCGAGAGGAGGCTGGCCGCGTCGCTCGTGTCGCTGGCGTGCGAGAGGCGGAAGATGAACAGCAAGGGGATGCTGGAGGAGTCGCCGGACTCTTCGCTGCTGGTCTTCGCCGAGATGGAGCCGCTGAGCGGGTGGGTTGTTGCCGACTATGCCATCGGTGAGCCTTCCTTCGGCAAGAAGCCGTTGCGTATCCACATGATGGCGGCGATGCTCTCGATGCTGCTCGGAATATTGGCGATGCTTTTCATGCTCGACATACAGCTCAACCATCCTCTGAAGGGGCTCATGAGGGCTGGTCTGAGCCTGCAGGCGGGGAATTTCGACTACAGGTCCGGCAGCCGGCGCGAGGACGAGATAGGTGTGGTGGAGAACGTCTTCGACCAGAGTGCGGAGAGGCTGAAGATACTCTATGGCAATCTTCGCAGGACTATAGAGGAGAAGGACGATGCCTTGAAGAAGGTGAAGAGGATAGAGAAGGAAAAGATGGATTTCTTCAACGCCCTGAGCCACGAGCTCAAGAGCCCGATACATTCGATAATCAATTTCTCCCGCTTCGGCATGAGCTCCAGCCAGGAGCCGAACAAGGACTACTTTGAGAAGAGCTACGAGAGCGCGATCAGGCTTCTGGGCATAATAGAGGAGTTGCTTCAGATAGCCCGGATAGAGTCATTGCCGAGGGGGGAGGCGGGCGAGTTCTGCCTCAGGGAATGCGTGCAGAACAGCGCATGGCGGCTGACCGGCCAGACCCAGGCGAAGAAGGTGAAGTTCGACATGAGATTCAAGCCCGACGACGTGAAGCTGCCCATCGTCGCGGACAGGAAGCAGATAGAGATACTGCTCTCGAACATAATCGGCAACGCGGTCAAATACACGGAATCAGGCAGCACCGTTTCTATCTCCTGCGAACGGCGGGGCGACAATTATTCGATCAAGGTCTCGGACGAGGGGCCCGGCGTTCCGGAGAAGGAGATGGACAAGCTTTTCCAGGAGTTCCAGAGGCTGACCGGCAGCAAGGACGGCGGCTCCGGACTTGGGCTCTACATAAGCCGGAAAATAGCCGAAATGCATGGTGGCACGATTTATGCTTGCAACAATCCGATCAAGGGCATGTGCTTTTGCATCACGCTACCGGTGCGAAATGAGGAAAAAAGACGATCCGAGGATACTTGTCGTTGACGACGACAAATACAACCTCTACATTCTGAAGGAGATGCTGTCCGGCCATCACGAGGTTCTCGTGGCGGAAGACGGGGCGTCGGCTCTGTCCATTGTATCGAAGACTTCTCCCGATCTTATAATCCAGGATATAGTTCTTCCGGACATGGACGGATTCGATCTGTGCCGTCGTCTGCGCGAGGCATCGAGGCCCAGCATGGTGAAGATAATACTTATATCTGCGAAGTCGGATCTGAGGGACAGGCTCCGGGGATACGAGGCTGGTGCCGACGACTATCTCATAAAGCCTTTCGAGAAGGAGGAGCTGTTGGCGAAGGTTCGCGTCTTCATCCGTCTGAAGCATGTGGAGGAGGTGGAGCATCTCAAGGAGGATGTGATCAATCTGTTCTCCCACGAGGTGAGGACGCCGTTGAATTCGATAGTCGGCTTTGCGGAGCTGCTCGAGAGCACGACCCGGCTGGACAAGAAGCAGGGCGAGCTTGTGAACCACATAATACTCAACGCCCGGGATCTGTTGTCGCTGGCGGAGAAGAGCATATTCCTGAATTCATTCGGGGAGAAGCGGCCCGATGCCGAGATGAGGGCGGTGTCGTCGAGAACCCTTCTGGAGGAGGTCGCCCGGAGCAGGGATGTCATGCTGAACCGCAAGAGGATCAGGCTGGTGAAGGACAATGCCTGCGATTTCCCTATCGAGTGCGACGGCAAGCTTCTATTCGATGCGTTGGGGGCCCTTCTGGACAACGCGGTGAAGTTCTCGTCTGCCGGGGCTTCGGTGCTTCTCTCCTCGTCGAGCGATAACGGTTGCGCGCTGTTCACAGTGAAGGACCAGGGTGGCGGCTTTCCGGCCGACTTCAACAAGATACTTTCGCCCAGTCTTGGGGCCAAGGACATCAACTATCACGGCAGGGGCATTGGTATAGGGCTGACATTCGTGAAATGCGTGGCCGAGCTGCACAGGGGCGCGCTTTCGCTTCTGAAGTCTGACGAGAGAGGCAGCACGGTGGAGCTCAGGATACCGCTGAAGCCCTGAATAGCTGATTGCAGATCCCGCGTCGGCACGGCCTCGGGAGCGTTTTGCAATGCAGGGTTGACGAATTGCAGATTTTTCGTTTTTTTCATCCCTGAGGCATTTTTTTTAATATTTTTCTTCTTTTTTGCGTTTTCCGCTTGCAAAACTTATACGTAGTACTACGTGTAACAATGAAATCCCCCGAAAAACAACAAAAAAAAGCGGGAGGCGGACACATGGCGAAGCTGTCGATCAGTATGTTGGAGGCAAGACGGGATGCGAGGCTGAAGGCGTTCTACAGGCTTGAAAAAAAGCTCAAGAGGCATTTCCCGCACACCCGCCTCCCGCTCCTGCTCGACGGACTGTACGCCTGCAAGGAGGTCTTCAATATCTGCAGGCTGAACGGATGGAGCTTCATCGTCGTCTTCAAGGAGGGAAGCATCCCCACCCTGCATGCGAAGGCCGTCAGAAACAGGGACCTGCACCCCGAGAACAGCATGAGAGCGAAAGAAGACGACTCCGGCTTCCAGAACCTCTCGTGGGCAAACAACATCGAATACTGCGGCATGCGCCTGCACGCGATGTTCTGCGAGGACCACGTCCGGGCGAAAGACGCCGAATTGACAACGCGCTGGTGCTGGCTGACCGACATCCGCCCCTGCGCGGACAACATAGAGGAACTTGTAAACATACGCTTCAGCTCGGCGTAAATCCGCAGCCGTGCAGATGTCCAAGCTCGACGTGCCGTAAAATCCATTCCAGACGCAAACGGACTTCAGCCCGTAGGTTCCGCCGTCCCCCGACAGCGGCCACCGCCGTCCCATCCATCCACCCATCCAGCGTTCCAGTCATCCATTCTTTATTGCTGCCAGTCAAATAATCTATGTTGCATTTCTCCACTTCCATACTATAGTTTACTCTGTATTCTATTTTCACAAGAGTTCCTCTCTTTAAATTTTTTAGACAAAGTTAAAATGAACCCTTGTGACCTTTTTTCCAGTCAAGTCTCCAATTTGTTACGCGACTAATTTTTTATAAAAAAAAAGGATTTTGGCTTTGACAAGCTTGCGGACAGGATGTAGATTCCGGTCTTATTTCAAACAAACAGTCCTTTATATACGATGGCCGGCATACCAAGACTGATAGTACTTTCCGAGCAGTTCAGGGGGAAGACCATTGAACTCGTGGATGAT
The DNA here is from genome assembly GCA_020721745.1 of Lentisphaera sp. Classification (GTDB taxonomy): domain Bacteria; phylum Verrucomicrobiota; class Lentisphaeria; order Victivallales; family GWF2-50-93; genus DYMC01. The sequence goes on from DYMC01000047.1 coordinate 9,229, forward strand.
GTCTACACGTGCGGGAGGGCGGAGGCCAACCAGATATTCCTGAAGGATCCGACTGTCAGCTCGAAGCACTGCGAGTTCGTGAAGAAGGGTGGCACATATGTGCTCCGGGACCTGAACAGCACGAACGGCACGAGGGTGAACAACATTCCCGTGACCGAGCAGGAGCTTCAGAACAGCGACATAGTGCAGGTCGGCGGCATAGAGATCCTCTACGACTGCGAAGACAAGTCCATGACCACGGCGATTAAGACGCAAACAGGTATAAACCTCGATGGAGCGCAGGTTGGTGTCTCGACCGTGAAGACGATGGAGAACTTCGACCCGTTCGCCCAGAACAAGAAGGGTGCGAAGACGCAGAAGATCACGATCATGATAGTCGTGGTTCTCGTCCTTCTGATTCTCGCTTTGGTAGGCGTGCTGGTCATGATGCTGGCTGGCGGCGGAAAGGAGAAGACCGAGATCAGGCGGGACAGGGCTGTTGCCGCCCAGATGCCGGACGCAGGCTTCCGCTCATAGAACCGAAGACATCCTCTCCTCCCTGTCCCCGCAACTCCGCAATGAAAACTTAACATTTGGGGAAAACGTGGAAAAATCCGAGAAGAAGAACAAATCCGAACGACCTCCGCAGATGGCCATACTCGTATGGCTTCTGATATTCGTGTCGCTCGCTGTCATATTCATATACAACTACAACAGGAGCGAATACGACGAGCTGGACCAGTCCACCTTTGAGAACTACCTGTCGAGCGGGAGGATAGTGTCGGTTACGATAACTCCCGAGAACGAGAAGGTGTCCATGCTCGAGGGCAAATACAGGGCCGATAAGATGGATGCTGCGGAGCTAGAGGATGGCGAGAGGCACTATCGCTGCAGGGCGATGCACACCGACAGGCTCGATGCGGAGATAAGGAAGAAAGCGGGCATCACGGTGAAGGTCGAGAACAAGGAGACTTGGCTGAAGAATCTTGTCCTTACGATACTGCCGGTCGTCATAATAGTGGCTTTCCTCTATTTTCTCTTTTCGAGGCAGCTCAAGATGGCCGGGAAGGGCGCGATGCAGTTCGGCAGGAGCAAGGCCCGGATGACGATGCCCGAAGATCAGGAGAAGAAGGTCATGTTCAAGGATGTCGCCGGGGCGGAGGAGGCGAAGGAGGAGATGCACGAGATAGTTGACTACCTCAAGGATCCGCTCAAATACAAGATGCTGGGGGCGAAGATACCCAAGGGTGCGCTGCTCACGGGCCCGCCCGGTACGGGGAAGACCCTTCTGGCCAAGGCGATAGCGGGAGAGGCCGGTGTTCCTTTCTTCTCCATCAGCGGCTCGGATTTTGTCGAGATGTTCGTGGGGGTCGGGGCGAGCAGGGTGCGCGACATGTTCGACACGGCGCGCAAATACACGCCATGTCTTGTTTTCATTGACGAAATAGATGCCGTCGGCAGGTCGAGATTCTCCGGGATAGGCGGTGGGCACGACGAGAGGGAGCAGACGCTCAACGCGCTGCTTGTGGAGATGGACGGGCTGGAGACCGGCGAGGGGACGATAATCCTTGCCGCGACGAACAGGCCGGACGTTCTCGATCCGGCTCTTCTGCGCCCGGGCCGCTTCGACAGACAGGTGGTGATGGATCTTCCCGACATCAAGGGGCGCCGGCAGATACTCGATGTCCACGCGACGAAGGTGAAGATGGAGCCGAAGGTGGATCTGGACACTCTCGCGAAGAGCACGCCTGGATTCAGCGGGGCGGATTTGGCGAATCTAATCAACGAGGCTGCGCTTCTGGCCGCAAGGCTGAACAAGAAGGCCGTCTCGATGCCGGAACTGGAGGAGGCGCGGGACAAGGTCCGCTGGGGGCGCGAGCGCAGGAGCAGGAAGATAAGCGACCAGGAGAGAAGGCTGACCGCCTACCACGAGGCCGGGCACACGGTGGTGGCTCTGAACTGCAGCAAGTCCATGCCGATACACAAGGTGACGATAATCCCGCGCGGGATGGCCTATCTCGGGGCAACGATGCAGATGCCTGAAGAGGACAAGTACACCCGGAGCAAGCAGGAGCTTCTCGACGAGATGACGATTCTGATGGGCGGGAGAGCCGCGGAGGAGATAAAGATTGGAGACATTACCAGTGGAGCATCGTCGGACATCGAGCATGCCACGCGCATAGCGCGGCTGATGGTCTGCAGCTTCGGGATGAGCGAGAAGATGGGCTCGGTGCAGTATGGCGGAAGAAACGAGCATATATACCTCGGCAGGGATCTGATCAAATCCGATGGCTTCAGCGAGGACACGGCGCGCGAGATAGACACTGAGATAAAGAGGCTGATAGACTCGGCGTCGCAGAGGGCGTGGCAGATATTGAACGAGAGGCAGGACAAGCTCGAGCTGCTCGCGCAGAAACTGCTTGAGAGCGAGACGCTCGACGGAGCCGAGATCAAGAAGCTGCTCGGCATGGAAGGATCTCCCGCCGATGATCAGATCCAGGCTTGAACGCGAAATTCCCGGAAGCGGAGTAAGAGTTCAGTGAATATTTGAAGCGGATTTGATTTGTCGAGACAGCCGCATATATTACGTGCCGACTTACTGAATTTCCTTCCTTTTCACGGAGGGGGCGTAGCTCAATTGGTTAGAGCGCCAGCCTGTCACGCTGGAGGTTGCGGGTTCGAGACCCGTCGCTCCCGCCATTTTTTTTATGAAAATGGCTACCTGGGACTGTCAATTCCGCAGAATTTACACAAAATGACCCTCTATGTTGTTGATGGGAATGCCAGCCCGTTTTTCGCGGGGAAAACGGGCTGGCGTGGAAGAACGTGTGTAGGCGGTATGGAATATAAGAAGGGCATGTCGCAGAAGCCTAGGATGCCGGGGCGGGACCATACGAATACTAACGCTTGAAATGAACGATAACTGATGTAATGTTAGTGTGCGTAAAAAACGTTATAGTCAGGTCTTGTATGAATGAGTTGCTGGATAAGGTCAAGAATTATCTCCGCAAAACCCTTGGTATCGAGGTGAAAGCTCTACCTTGGCCTGGCGGAGACAAACTACCTATGCTCTTCCGAGACAAGTATCTTTTTTCCACATGCAGGATACTGAATGCCCGGTATCTGCTCATGGTGGATTTGAAGGGCGCAGGAGAGACACCGGCAGTCATCCGCAAGCATGCGGAAAAGATCGCAGAGGCCGCCGACTGTGAAGTGATATATGTAAGCGAAGCTATGGCCTCCTACAACCGGGTGCGCCTGATAGAGCAGAAGGTGGCCTTCGTAGTGCCGGACAACCAGATGTATCTTCCAACAATCGGGATGGATCTGCGGGAACATATCCGTGGGCTCCGGAATAAGGAGGAGACTCTGCAGCTCAGCCCATCCGCACAGACTGTCGTTCTTCAGGCAATCTACTTCGGCATCGGCGTAGGCGAAGGAATTTCCCAGCAAGAATTGTCGAAACTAACCACATATACTCCCATGACACTTTCGAGAGTATTCAACGAACTCGGCCAACATGATTTCGCCGAGGTAAAAGACCGAGGTCGCGAGCGCGTCCTGCGCTTTCGGGAGGGCGGGAGGCCGTTGTGGGACTCTGCCAAACCATATCTACGCTCTCCAGTCAAACGGGTCGCCTGCATACCGACGCTTCCTGGGGATGCGCTTCACGCAGGCCTGACTGCGCTGGCCGAATGCACAATGCTTGTGGCTCCCGCGACACCGGTGTGTGCGATGACTCTGTCTCAATGGAAGAATCATTATCCTGAGAGGAAGGCCGAGCCGCCGCCGATTCAGACGGACAAGTCGGCGACAGTGGAAATCTGGAATTACATGCCGCTGAACTTCAATCTCGGCAAGCCCGGCTCCGTGGACCCTCTATCTCTTTGTCTAAGCTTGGAGGGAAGCGATGACGAGCGTATTGAAGGAGCCTGCAAGAAAGTCCTCGAGAAAATGCCATGGTAGGAGGACTCGAAATTTTCAAAGAACATTTCAAGGGGCACGAAGACTGCTTCGTCCTGATCGGCGGCACTGCCTGCGATCTTGCAATGGATGCGCTAGGAGAAGAGTTCCGGCGCACGAACAACCTGGACATCGTTCTGTGCGTGGAGATGCTGACGCCGGATTTTGTCAGAGCATTCTGGGACTTCGTAAAAGCCGGGCGATACGAGAACCGGCAGAGGAGCAGTGGCAGACGGCTCTTTTACCGATTCTTTGAACCTGCCGTGGAAACTTATCCATATCAGTTGGAGCTTTTTTCGAGGAAGCCGGATGCACTAAAATCAAAGGGGACTGGCCATCTGACACCGATCCCGATGCAAGGCAAGACATCCAGCCTCTCCGCAATCCTACTGAACGACGAATACTACAAATTCCTGCAGAATGGAAAGATTTTGGCGGACGGACTGCCGGTCGTCAGGCCGGAGTACCTAATCCCTTTGAAGGCGCGTGCATGGTTGGATCTCGTCAGACGCAGGAAGGAGGGAGAGAAGTTTGACAACGAAGACATCCAGAAGCATCGAAAGGATATTTTCAGACTGTTCCTGATACTATCTCCCGCACAAACCCCAAAACTATCCGGACAGGTGGCCGATGACCTGAGAGCCTTCACCGAAGCCATGGGAGGGCTCAAGCCGGACTTGAAGAACTTGGGATATTCCAGGACAAGAAAAACAGAAGATGTCATCGGAGAAATCAGAAAAAGTTATGGAATAGGCTGTTGATCTGCCACACAGGGGCGAAGTGTGACACGGGGCGAAACTGCGCGAAGACTTTAGACCAAAGCTGATTTCAACGTTGGAGTTCACATCTCCAGATATGTATCTTGTTGACAATAAGACACAACTAAAGTTGTGAACTCCGACGGATTTACCCCGGGTGTGGAGTTTTGAAATCAGCTCGGGCAATTGCAAATCGTCGAGCTACGGCTTGGCAAAGTGCGTCCGGGGTTTTGCCATCAGCTCTGTCAAAATCAAAAAAATATCTCGCACAAAGACGCAGAGGCTCGAAGGAGAACAAAAAT
>DYMC01000258.1 GCA_020721745.1 Lentisphaera sp.
TCAGCTGAGGTAATTGCAAAACTCTTTTCGCGGGCATGGCAACACGTGATTTCATACGTCTCAAGAGCATGCCCCTCCACGCCGATTTTTGCGAAAAATCGGCGTAAAAATGGAGGGACGCGCTTGCGCGTCCGGAGTTTTGCAATTGGCTCCAGCTATTTTGCCGCGGCCCTTCTGAGCCTGTCGTTTATCGCGATTCCGAGGCCGCGCTCCTCGGCTGGAACAGCGTAGATACCGTCCAGCCCCAGCCTGTCGAGCTCCGACAAAGTGGAAAACAGCAATGATGCGGCGCTGCGAAATTCGCAGTCCGCGGACAGTATTCTGATTTGTGCGAAGCCTCTTTTTTCGCTCCCGCCGGGTTCGCCGAAGCATATCAGCGCGGAATTACGCCGTTTTTTATCCGGGACGTCGGATGGACTTTTTATCAGAAACAGAGGGGTTCCGGGAGAGTAGTGCTTCCTCTGCATTCCGGGTGCCTCCGACGATCCGCCCGAAGAATGTCTCCTTGATATGGGGCCTATAAGCGCCTCAATCTTCTCGACCGCGAGCGAGCCGGCCCTGAGGAGGGCTGGATTGTCCTCGTCCGAGAAGGAAATTATCGTTGACTCGATTCCGCGCAGGCAGTTGCCACCGGAAATCGCGGAATCGGCCGAATCGAGTATCTCCGCGGCCACATCTGAATAGCGCGCGGGACTCAAGCAGGAAAAGAGATTAGCGCTGGGGGCTGATATCGGACAATTTGATTTTTTTATCAGCTCCACGGCGATCGGGTGCATGGGCATCCTGACTGCAACGGTCGGAAGACCCGCCGTCACAATGTCCGGTATGAGAGGCTTCTTTTTCAACACCAGCGTGAGGGGGCCGGGCCAGAAGCGTTCGGCAAGAAGCATCGCCTTGTCGGGAATACCCCTGACTATTCCATCGAGCATTTTCATGTCCGACACGTGGACTATGAGCGGGTCGTTTGCCGGGCGTCTTTTTATGCGGAATATTTTCTCCACGGCCCCGGGATTGGTCGCGTCGGAGCCAAGGCCATAAACGGTCTCCGTCGGCATGACCACGGTCCCGCCTCCTTTTATCGCCCGGGCCGCCTTTTCGATTTTTTCCGGCAATCCGCCGTCTCGATGGATTTTCTCGATCTCGGCGCAAATTTTTATCCATTCCGAAGCTGCGAGAATGTCGGGGAGGATCAGCACCCCCGTCTTTTCGGCTTCCTGGCGATGTTTGATGCCACCTCCGGTGAGGATGTAAATTCCCTTCGCCCCGCAATTCAGGCCCGCCTTCACATCACCCGGATGATTGCCGATCATATATGAATTTTTCAGGTCCAGGCAATGCTTGTCCGCCGCTTTTTTTAGAAAAAACGGAGACTGTTTGCGAAATTCGCAGTTGCCGGAGTCATCGTGCGGACAACAGAAGACTTCCTCAATTTTTATGCCGTTTGCCGACAATTCGCCGAGAATATGCCGGTTGACCGCCTTCATATCGTCTTCCGTAATGATTTTCCGGACGATTCCAGCCTGATTGGTTACGATAAAGAGCAGGAAGCCCTCCTTGCGGAGGATTTTCAGCGCCTCGAAAGTTTCCGGAAAAAAGACGACATCGGACGGGGATTTGAGAAATCCCCTGTCCTCGATTATCGTCCCGTCGCGATCGAGGAAGACAGCTTTTTTAGATTTAGAAAACATTTTTGAGTTTTTCCGGCAGACGGACGTGCCTGTGTTCAAACTGCTTCTTTTCCTCCTCCGAAGCCTCGTGGTATTTGCCGAACGCCTCCTGATAGAGCAGGGCGGCATTTTCGGCATCGGGGACGGACTTGTAGAACTTGTTCAGGTCGTCATGGGTCAATGGCTCGCCTCTCTCCCTTATTTCCGCCTCGATGCGATGGAGTTCGGCCCTGTTTGTTGCAACCCATAGTTGCCAGACGAGAATGAGGGAGAAGAGCAGGAAGAGGAAAGACGATATCCATGGATGTTTCTCCATGGACTCGACAATCATTTTCTTGAGGTCTTTCATCCTAAATTAAGCAGTTGGCCGCATTTGTCGCAGATACGAGGCAGCAAGACG